>CBIHPZ010000032.1:0-14894 GCA_966211865.1 uncultured Aquabacterium sp. | reverse complement strand
TTCACCGTGGTCGACGGCGTGATCCCCGGCAACGCCGGCCGCGGCTACGTGCTGCGCCGCATCGCCCGCCGCGCCATCCGCCACGGCTACAAGCTGGGCGCGCGCACGCCGTTCTTCCACAAGCTGGTTGCCGCGCTGGCGGCCGCGATGGGCGACGCCTACCCCGAGCTGCGCCAGGCCGAGAAGCGCGTGACCGAGGTGCTGCAGCAGGAGGAAGAGCGCTTCTTCAAGACCATCGCCAACGGCATGGAGATCCTGGAGGCGGCGCTGGCCACGGGCGCGAAGCAGATCGACGGCGAGACGGCCTTCAAGCTGCACGACACCTACGGCTTCCCGGTCGACCTGACGGCCGATGTCTGCCGCGAACGTGGCGTGACGGTGGATGAGGCCGGCTTCAACGCGCGGCTGGAAGAGCAGAAGAAGCGCGCCCGCGAGGCCGGCAAGTTCAAGGCCGCGCAAGGCCTGGAATACAGCGGCGTGGCCACGGCTTTCCATGGTTATGACAAGCTGGCGCATGAGGACGCGAAGGTCGTGGCCGTGTACGTCGACGGCGCCTCGGTGCCCAGCGCCAAGGCGGGCGACGACGTGGTGGTGGTGCTCGACCACACGCCGTTCTATGCCGAAAGCGGCGGCCAGGTCGGCGATGCCGGCGAGCTGCGCAACGCCACCACGCGCGTCGTCGTCGACGACACGCTGAAGATCCAGGCCGACGTGTTCGGCCACCACGGCCAGGTGGTGGAAGGCGAAGTGCGCGTCGGCGACGTATTCGCCGCCAAGGTGGACACCGAGCGCCGCGCGAAGACCGTGCGCAACCACAGCGCCACCCACCTGATGCACAAGGCCCTGCGCGAGGTGCTGGGCGCGCACGTGCAGCAGAAGGGCTCGCTGGTGAATGCCGAGCGCACCCGCTTCGACTTCGCGCACAACGCGCCGATCACCGAGGAGCAGATCCGCGAGGTCGAGGCCATCGTCAACGCCGAGATCCTGGCCAATGCCGCGGCCGATGCGAGCGTGATGGCCCTGGAAGACGCGCAGAAGTCCGGCGCCATGATGCTGTTCGGCGAGAAGTACGGCGACACCGTGCGCGTGCTGACGATCGGCTCCAGCAAGGAGCTGTGCGGCGGCACCCACGTGCAGCGCACGGGCGACATCGGTCTCTTCAAGATCGTGGCCGAAGGCGGTGTGGCCGCGGGCATCCGCCGCATTGAAGCGGTGACCGGCGACAACGCGCTGCACTACCTGCAGTCGCTGGAATCGACGGTGGGCGACGTGGCCGGCGCGCTGAAGGTGACGCCGGCCGAGGTGCCGGTGCGCGTCAGCAGCGTGCTGGAACAGGTGCGCGCGCTGGAAAAGGAAATCGCCGCGCTGAAGGGCAAGCTGGCTTCCGCGCAGGGTGACGAACTGCTGGCGCAGGCGGTGGACGTCAAGGGCCTGAAGGTGCTGGCCGCGACGCTGCAGGGCGCCGATGCCAAGACGCTGCGCGAGACCATGGACAAGCTGAAGGACAAGCTGAAGACCGCGGCCATCGTGCTGGCCGCCGTGGATGGCGACAAGGTGCAGCTCGCCGCCGGCGTCACCGCCGACGCCATCGCCAAGGTCAAGGCGGGCGAGCTGGTCAACTTCGTCGCGCAGCAGGTGGGCGGCAAGGGCGGCGGCAAGCCGGACATGGCGATGGCCGGCGGCACCAACCCCGCGCAGCTGCCGGCCGCGCTGGCGTCGGTGCAGGGCTGGGTGGCGGAGCGGGCCTGACCGGTTCTTGAAACGAAGCCTCGGTTGACGAAGCAAAGAAGCGCCCCGCATACTGGCCTGACCATGAACCTCGCACTGTGCCTAGGCTGCTGCTCCCCGATGTCGGGTGAAGCGCGCCTGTGCCTGCAGCAGCAAGCGGTCATGGTCGGCGTCATCCCCATCCCCAGCTAGCGGGCCGCGCGCACACATCAACCGATTTCCCCCGAGGCCCGCTGCACCCAGCGGGCCTTTTTCGTTCCAGGGGCCACCCGCCCCGACACACCGCCAGGAGACCGACGATGAAACCCGAGACACCGCCGATCACCATCCGCCGCGCCACCGTGGCCGACGCCGCCGCCTTTGCGCGCGTCAACGGCGATCCCGACGTGCTGCCCAATCTGTTGCAGGTGCCGTACCCGAGCGAGGAGTTCTGGAAGCAGCGCCTGGGCGAGATCCTGGCGCCGGGCAAGCACGACATCCTGCTGGTGGCCGAATGCCCCGATGCCGACGGCCGTCCGCAGGTGGTGGGCAACGCCGGCCTGCTGGCCACGGGCGCCGCGTTGCGGCGGCGGCATGTGATGAACCTCGGCATCGCCATCGCCAGCGAGGCACAAGGCAAGGGCGTGGGCGGCGCGCTGATGAAGGCGCTGTGCGACTGGGCGGACCACTGGGGCCAGGTGCTGCGCATCGAGCTGACGGTGTTCACCGACAACGCGCGCGCCATTGCGCTGTACCGCCGCTTCGGCTTCGAGCAGGAAGGCTTGCACCGCGGCTATGCCTTGCGCCAGGGCCGATACGCGGACACGTACTCGATGGCGCGGCTGCACCCTGCCCAACCTCGGATTGGAGCGGCCGCATGACGCGCCGCCGGTTGGGTTGGCTCGCCGGGTGGCTGGACGGCTGGCCGGCGAAACGGTTCGGTGGATGGATGGCCTGCCTGGCGCTGGCCCTGCATTGGAACCTGGCCGCCGCCACGCCGTCCGAGGTCAGCGTGCCGAGCGTGGACCGCCGCGACGACGTGCCGCTGAGCCTGCCCGGCTTCTGGTTCCCCGTGGAAGGCCTCCCCGCCAGCGCGCGGGCGCCGGCGGTGCTGCTGCTGCATGGCTGCGGCGGTCCCTACGACCGGCCGGGCCATCTGTCCAAGCGCATGCGCGACTACGCGGCGCTGGTCAATGCGCTGGGCGCGCACGTGCTCGTCACCGATTCCTTGACGCCTCGTGGCGAGCGCGAGCTGTGCACCCAGCGTGTCGGCGAGCGTGCTATCACCCAAACTCAGCGGCGGCGCGATGCGCTGGGCGCGCTGCAGTGGCTGGCGGCGCAGCCCGGCGTGGATGCCTCGAGGCTCGGGCTCATCGGCTGGTCGCACGGCGCCTCGGCCGTGCTGGCCACCCTGCAGCGCGGCCAGCCCGAGGTGGCTGCGAGCCCCGTGAAGCCCGCCTTCGCCGTGGCTTTCTACCCGGGCTGCGCCGATTCGCTGCGCCAGCGCTGGCAGCCCACTGCGCCGCTGCTGATGCTGCTGGGCGGCGCCGATGACTGGACGCCACCCGCTCCCTGCGAGGCCCTGGCCCGCCAGGCGGAAGGCCAACCCGTGCAGGCGGAGACCTACGCCGGCGCGTACCACGGCTTCGACGGCACGGCACCCGTGCGCCTGCGCCGCGAGGTGCCCAACGGCGTGCACCCAGGGCAGGGCGTGCACCAGGGCGGAGACCCGGCGGCACGCGCGGCGTCGCAGGAACGGCTTCAGGCCTACCTGCGCGAGCGTTTCGCAAAACCGTGATGCCACGCGGCGACAATGCGCGCCGCGCCGCCGCCGGGCGGCTGAAGAACCAAGGAAGAGACGATGGCCGCGAGCCCCAAGGAAAGCACCGAAGCCGACATCGAGGCGCTGGAAGCGCTGTGCGAGCGCCTGGCCGGTTTCGGCGCCGACGTGTCGCTGGAGTGGGTCGACGGCTTCATGACCGCATTGGCCGCCAGCCGCCGCGCCATCCCGCTGGACGAAGCATTGCCCGCGATGTTCGGCGACGCCTTCGAGCGCGCCCACGGCGACCCGCAGGACAGCGCCCAGGCGCTGGCCACCATCGAGCGCCGCTACGCGGTGCTGCGCGACCAGCTCGACCCCGAGATGCTGCTGGACGAGCCGGACACCATGCGCATCGCGCCGATGATGATCGCCTACGACGATGAAGCGCGGCGCGAGGTGGTGGAAGGCGGCCACATGAGCGCCGAGGAAGCGGAGGAGCTGCTGCAGACCGGCGCCTTGTGGGCCGAAGGCTTCCGCGCCGCCACCGAGGCCTTCGCCGCGGATTGGCCCGAGGCCGACACCGAGACCGAGGACGGCCAGTGGTTCGACGACTGCCTGATGCGCGTGATGGCGCTGATGCTGGCGCCGGCCGACCTGCAGGCCTATGCCGCCGAGGCCTACGACGGCGAGGTGCCGAACCGCGAGGAACTGATCGACGAAGCCTGCTTCGGGGTGCAGGACCTGCGCGTGTACTGGCTCGACCACGGCCCGAAGCCGGAGACCCGTCGCGTCGAGCCGACGCCCGGCCGCAACGACCCGTGCCCCTGCGGCAGCGGCAAGAAATACAAGAAGTGCCACGGCGCGGGCTGAAGGCTCGAACCGGGGGCTCGGGCTGGCCGTTCGGGCTGGACGTGCGGCCGCGCCACTGTGGGACGGGACGCACGGGGCTGAACGCAGCGAAGGATTGGGCTGAAGGATCGGGCGCCCGGCCTGCGGGTTGGGCCGCATGAACGGGCGCGCCGGCTGCCCACAATGCCGATCGTGCTGAAGACCTCTGCGGAGACCCATGAAGATCGGATTCGCCCTGAATGAAGTGCTGGCGCTGCTGACGCTGCTGACCGGTGCACTGACCCTGGCCTGGTGGCTGCGAAAGCGCCGCGGCGGCGTGTCCGGGCGGCCGTGGTGGGTGAGCTGGGGCGCAGATTTTTTCGCCGTGGTGGCGCTGGTCTTCATGTGCCGCGTGGCGCTGGCCGACTGGCAGCGCGTGCCCAGTTCGTCGATGGAGCCCACCTTGCGCGTGGGCGACCTGTTGTTGATCAACCACCTGGCCTACGGCCCGCGCCTGCCCTTCACCAACACCGCCTTGCCGCTGGGCTCGCCGCAGCGTGGCGACATCGTGGTCTTTCGCTACCCGCCGGACGTGTCGGAGTTCTACGTCAAGCGAATCGTCGCGTTGGCGGGCGACAAGGTGCAGTTCCGCGATGGCGGCGTGGCCGTCAACGGCGAGCCGATCCAGCTGAAGGACCTGGGCTGGGGCGAGCACGAGGCCGACATCGGCCAGCGCCTGCTGACGGAAACGCTGGCCGGGCGCGAGCACCGCATCAAGCTGAACCCCTTCATCCTCGGCCGTGCGCCGATGTCGATCGGCGCCCCTGACTGCCAAAGTGAGCGGCCGGGCGCCTGGACCTGCACCGTGCCGGCCGGCCACCTGCTGGCGCTGGGCGACAACCGCGACAACTCGTCGGACTCGCGCTTCTGGGGCTTCGTGCCCGAGCGCGAGGTGTACGGCCGCGTCGACCGCGTGATCCTGAACTACCGCGAAGGCTCGCGCTTCTGGCACAAGCCCTCGTAAAACTCCCACCGGCGCTCGTTCCGGCACAAGCCCTGCCGATGCCCTCTGGCGTCTTGCTGCTGCCAGCCCTGCGCTACATTGCCCGCCATGTCGAATCCGCCAGCCCTCTCGGGCCGCCACATCGTCCTCGGCCTCTCGGGTGGCATCGCCTGCTACAAGTCGGCCGAACTGGTGCGTGAACTGGCCAAGGCCGGCGCCACCGTCCAGGTGGTCATGACCGAGGCGGCACAGGCCTTCATCACGCCGGTGACGATGCAGGCGCTGTCGAACCGCCCGGTGGTGCTCAGCCAGTGGGATGTGCGCGAGGCCAACAACATGGCCCACATCAACCTGACGCGCGAGGCCGATGCGGTGATCGTGGCGCCGGCGTCGGCCGACTTCATCGCCAAGCTCGCGCAGGGCCGGGCGGACGAACTGCTGAGCCTGCTGTGCCTGGCGCGCCCGATAGAACGCTGCCCGCTGCTGCTGGCCCCGGCGATGAACCGCGAGATGTGGGCCCACCCGGCCACCCAGCGCAACGTGGCGCAGGCGCGGGCCGATGGCGCCACCATCCTGGGCCCGGCCGCCGGCGACCAGGCCTGCGGCGAGATCGGCGATGGCCGCATGCTGGAGGCGGTGGAACTGCGCGACGAACTGATCGCCTTCTTCCAGCCCAAGTTGCTGGCGGGCCGCCGGCTGCTGGTCACGGCCGGTCCCACCTTCGAGGCCATCGACCCGGTGCGTGGCATCACCAACCTGTCCAGCGGCAAGATGGGATTCGCCATCGCCCGCGCGGCGCAGGAGGCGGGGGCCGACGTGACGCTGGTGGCCGGGCCCGTGCACCTGCCCACGCCGCGCCACGTGCGCCGCATCGACGTGCGCAGCGCGCTGCAGATGCACGATGCGGTGCTGCCGATCGCGGCGCAGCACGACGTCTTCGTCGCCACCGCGGCGGTTGCGGACTGGCGGCCGGCGAGCTTCAACGAGCACAAGATCAAGAAGCAGGCCGGCGAGAACCGCACGCCCAGCTTCGAGCTGACCGAGAACCCCGACATCCTGGCCGCGGTGGCGCGGCTGCCCGACCGGCCCTACTGCGTCGGCTTCGCGGCCGAGAGCCAGGACGTGGCCCGCCATGCGCGCGAAAAACTGCAGCGCAAGAACGTGCCGCTGGTGGTCGGCAACCTCGGCCCGGCCACCTTCGGACGCGACGACAACACGCTGCTGCTGGTGGATGCCGAGGGCGACCGGCAGATCGCCACGGCCGACAAGCTCAGCCTTGCGCGCGAACTGGTGCGCGAGATTGCCAACCGCCTGACCAAGCAATGACCACGATCGACGTCAAAGTGCTCGACGCCCGCATGGCCGAGCATCTTCCGAGTTATGCAACGCCGGGCAGTGCCGGCCTCGACCTGCGTGCCTGCCTGGACGCGCCGCTGGTGCTGGAGCCCGGGCAGTCGGCTTTGGTCCCGACCGGCCTGTCCATCCACATCGGCGACCCCGGCCTGGCGGCGATGATCCTGCCGCGCTCCGGCCTGGGCCACAAGCATGGCATCGTGCTGGGCAACCTGGTGGGGCTGATCGACAGCGACTACCAGGGCCCGCTGATGGTCAGCGTGTGGAACCGCGGCCAGCAGGTCTTCACCGTGCAGCCGATGGAGCGCATCGCGCAGATGGTGATCGTGCCGGTGGTGCAGGCCGCCTTCCGCCGCGTCGACGAGTTCGAGGCCTCGGCGCGCGGAGAGGGCGGGTTCGGCTCGACCGGGAAGCATTGAACTCGCGGCGCCGACAGGGCGGCTGACCGCCGGGTGACCGCCGGGTGACCGCCGGCCCCGGCGACGGGTCCGCGGCCCGCGCGCATTCTCCCGTCGGATGCGCAGCGCACGGCCTGCGCAAGACCGTGCGTCGCCACTTCGCAGGCTCAGCTGCCGATCCGCCCGCCGTCGTTCTTCGTGATCACGATGGTCGCCGAACGCGGTCGCTTGCCGGCACCGTAGCCGGCGTTGCTGGGCCACTGGCTGACGTACTTGGTGGGGTCGGCCAGGTTCGCCATCGGCGTGCCTTCGCCCGGGTGCTGGATGTTGACAAAGAGCGCCTTGCCGTCCGGCGTCTCGGCGATGCCGGTGATCTCGCATCCCGCGGGGCCGACCAGGAAGCGCTTCAGTGTGTCCGCGGTCGGCGCCTTGCCGATGAAGGTGTCCACCGTCAGCGTGCTGCCGTTGCTGCGGGTGTAGCTCAGCGTCTTCTTCGCGCCGTCGCCCACCTGGCCGGGCAGGGCGGCCAGCATCATGCAGTTGGTGACGTCGGTGTAGGCGCCGTCGTCGGTCTGGATCCAGCAGATGCCGGTGGCGGCGCTGAACTTCAGGCCGTCGGGGCTGGAGAAGTCCTGGTCGGTGGTCAGGCCTGAGAGGTTCACCGCGGCACCGGCGGCCGCCTCGGCGCCGAACAGGTAGACGTCCCAGGTGAAGCTGTTGCCGCTGCTGCCCGCCGTGCCTTCCTTCAGGCGCAGGATGTGGCCGTTGACGTTGCCCGCCTGCGGCGTGGTCGACGTGCCGCGCAGGTCGGTGTAGTAACGCGGATTGGGCGCGTCCAGTCCGGCCTGCGACGAGCTGCTCGGGTCGAGGCGGCGGTTGCTGTTGTTGGTGAGCGTGAAGTAGACCTCGTCGGACGTGGGGCTCACGGCGCACCACTCGGGGCGGTCCATCTTGGTCGCGCCCACCGCGTCGGCGGCCAGGCGGGCGTTCACCAGCACGTCGGCCTGGTTGGCGAAGGCATAACCCGCATACGACGCGACCGCCGGGTTGGTGATCGAGAGCTCGATCCATTGCCCCGTGCCGTCGGCATTGAACTTGGCGACCCACAGCTTGCCGCTGTCCAGGTATTTGTCGCCGGCGGCCAGGCGGTTGGCCGGCGTGGCGTCGGCGGGGTCCCAGTTGGCGCTGGAGGTGTAGCGGTAGATGTACTCGTTGCGCGAGTCGTCGCCCATGTAGGCGGCGACCGGCTTGCCGGCCACCGGCTTGAGGAAGGCGGCGCTCTCGTGCGCGAAGCGGCCCAGGGCGGTGCGCTTCCTGGCCTTCCTGCTCTTGTCGTAGGCGTCCACCTCGACGATCCAGCCCATGCCGTTCATTTCATTGCGGTAGTCGTCGCTGCCGTCGGTGGACGTGCCGCTGCGGGCATTGATCCAGCGCGCGAAGCGGTCTTCCGCACCGCCGGTCTCCCAACCGTGTCGTGAGGCGGCTCCCTCGGCGCGGCCGTAGCGGTTCAGTGCCGTGACGCTCTTGTCCTTGCCGCGCGCGGCGTCGTCGCCGGTGGGGCGGAAGAAGTAGCCGGACCAGTTCTCCTCGCCGGTCAGCAGCGTGTTCCATGGCGTGCGGCCGGTGCCGCAGTTGTTCAGCGTGCCGCGGAAGCTGGTGCCGGTGGGCGAGTACTTCGTCACCAGCAGGGCGTCGCCGCGCGCCGGGCCGGCGATCTCGATCTCGGACAGCTGCGTGAGGCGGAAGTTGAACGAGGACGCCGGCACGTACGCCCACTGGCCGTTGGTGCTCGCCACCTCGACCACCGAGATGCCGTGCACCGCCATCTCCTTGTCCACCTCGGCCGCGGGGCGTGGCAGCGTGGTGGTGCCGCCGTTGGCATGCAGGAAGTAGGAGCTGAGGCGCTCGTCGGTGGTGGCCTCGTGGTTGATCGCGAGCAGGCCGCGGTCCACCGAACTGGCCGACGGCGCGCCGTTGGCGCCGAGGCCGAACCACTCCATGCCGTCGTGGTGGTCGCCGGCCCGCTGGTCGAAGTTGGTGTCCGTGCCGTCGTTCTTGAAGGCGGGCGTCGATGCGGTGAGCGGATCACCCAACGCGTAAAGGACGCGTGCGGTGTAGCCGGCGGGCACGGTGACGCTGTCGGCCAGGCTCTTGGCCACGGCGCCGAAGGCCAGCAGGCGTTCCTGCGGGGCGGGGGCGGGCGCTGGGGCCGGCGCGTCGTCGTCGCTCGAGCACGCGGCCAGCGACAGGCTGCCGAACACCGCGGCCGCTGCGCTGCCGATGCCACCGCGCAGCAGCGAGCGCCGCTGCAGCCGCGCCTGCAGCACCGATTCGAAACTCGGGTTCGACGAGCTGTTGTGGTCTTCGTCGTCGTGAAGGGGTTGCCGCTGGGGGGTGCCGGGGCGTGTCATGTCGCTCGCATCGTGGGTTGGAAAAGCCCACGAGTCTGGTCAGCGGCGATGACGTGTGCGTGACGCGGCGGTGTCGGCGCCGTGACGGCACGGGCTGCGCGTCCGGCCGGCATTCGGTGCGGGCGGCGGTTGCCGCAGAGACTGCTTCCCCGCGCGGCGCGCGGCGGTTCAATGCAGCGTATTCGAGCCTGGCAGGGTGGACACCACGCTCAGCAGGCTGTCGGCCACGGAGCCGGCTTCCTGCTCTTCCTCGGTGGCTTCGCGCACGTCCACCACCTTCACGCGCAGCTGCAGCGACATGCCCGCCAGCGGGTGGTTGCCGTCCAGCACCACGTGGGTGGGGTACAGCTCGGTCACGGTGAAGATGGTGTCGGGCGGCATGCCCACGGTCTGCGCGCCTTCGGGCAGGCCGTCGAACTGCATGCCTTCTTCCAGGCCTTCGGGGAACAGCGTGCGGTCTTCGAAGCAGACCAGCTGCGCGTCGTAGTCGCCAAAGGCCTGGTCGGGCTCCAGGTGCAGGTGGGTCTCGAAACCGGGGGACTGGCCGTCCAGCGCTTCCTCGAGCTTGGGCAGCAGGTCGTCGCCGCCGTAATAGAACTCCATCGGCTCGGTGAGTTCGTCGATGGCCTCGCCCTGGCCATCGGCCAGGGTCCACGTCAGGCTCACGACGCAAGGGGACGAGATCAGCATCGCGGGATGATCGCACACAGGGTCGCGCCCGCTGGCCCGCGGTGACAATCATCCGCATGTCCGTCGATCTCCCTCTCGTGCTGCTGGGCGGCCTGTCGCCGCAGACCTTCATGCGCCGCCATTGGCAGAAGAAGCCGCTGCTGGTGCGCGGCGCCTGGCCCGGCGTGGCGCCGCCACTGGCCCGGCCCGCGCTGTTCGGGCTGGCGCAGCGGGAAGACGTGGAATCGCGCCTCGTGCGGCGCGACGGCACGCGGTGGCAGATGCGACGCGGGCCCTTCGGCAAGCGTGCGCTGCCGCCCTTGTCGCAGCGCGACTGGACGCTGCTGGTGCAAGGCGTGGACCTGCATGACGACACCGCTGCCGCGATGCTGCAGCGCTTCCGCTTCGTGCCCGATGCGCGGCTCGACGATCTGATGATCTCGTTCGCGACGCCGGGCGGCGGCGTGGGGCCGCACCTGGATTCGTACGACGTCTTCCTGCTGCAGGTGCAGGGGCACCGGCGCTGGCGTGTCGGCCCGGTGGCGGACCGCTCGCTCGTCGACGGCCTGCCGGTGAAGATCCTGAGCCACTTCGAGCCGACCGAGGAATGGGTGCTGGGCCCCGGCGACATGCTGTACCTGCCGCCGCTGTGGGGCCACGACGGCATCGCCGAGGACGAGTGCATGACCTGCTCCATCGGCTTCCGTGCACCGGGCCGCGCGGGCCTGGGTGCGCAACTGCTGCAGCACCTGGCCGAGCAGGCTGGCGAAGACGCGAGCGAGCGGGCCGGCGAGGGCTCGGACCCCATCTACCGCGACCGCACGCAGGGCGCCACGGCTGCCCCGGGCCGCATTCCCGAGGGCCTGTTGGCTTTCGCGGCCGACGCCGTGCAGCGCGCGCTGGCGCAGCCGGACGCGCTGCCGCAGGCGCTGGGCTGCTGGCTCACCGAGCCGAAGGATCGGGTGTGGTTCGATGGCGGCCCGGCCTTGCCGCCCGGGCCGGTGGCGCTGCGCCTGGACCGGCGCACGCGCATGATGTACGACGATCGGCACGTGTTCATCAACGGCGAAGCCTTCCGCGCCGCCGGGCGGGATGCGCGCCTGATGCAGCGCCTGGCCGACCGGCGTCGGCTGTCCGCGGCCGAGCTGGGGCGCGCGAGCTCGGATGCCGTCGAACTGCTGAGCGATTGGTGCGAGGCCGGCTGGCTGCATGCCCAGGACACCGGCGGCGACGAAAGCGAGGAGAGGCCATGAACGAATCGCATGTCATCGAAGGCCGCGAGGCCTGCGTCAACGCCTGGCGCGAAGCGCTGGTCGACCTGCCGGCGCGCGCCGTGCGCAGCGTGTGGTGCATCGACCCCGACTTCGTTCACTGGCCCTTCGACGACCCCACGGTGCTGGACGCCTTGCAGCGCTGGACCAAGGGCGGCGCGGGCCGTGTGGCGCACTTCGTCGCGGCCGATTTCGCGCCGCTGGCACGCCGGCACCCGCGGCTGGCGGCCTGGCGACGCGACTGGGCGCACTGCATCCAGGCCTGGCAGCCCGAGGATGAGGACCGCATCGAGCTGCCGGGCCTGCTGGTGGCGGGCGACGTCGGCCTGGAGATGCTGGACGCCGAACGCTGGCGGGCGCGCCGCGCTGCTGGCGCCGCAGATGTACGGCGACTTGTCGAGACAAGTGAGGCGATTGCGCAACGCTGCACCCCCGCTTGGCCCGCCACGGTGTTGGGTCTGTAGGGATCTCCCCTAATTCGTATGGCTATAATGCCCGGCTGGGCTTCAGAGAGGCTCGAGCTTTCTGAGTCCGGGTTCTGAACAATGTCCGCCAATCCGATGGTGATCCATCGGGTGGACGGTCAGATCCATTACCGGTAATTGGTCGACACTTTTCACTGAGGACACAAATGAACAAGTCGCTCCTGTTGGCTTCGATGGTCGCTGCTGTTGCACTCTCCGCCTGCGGCAAGAAGGAAGAGGCTCCGGCCCCCGCTCCCGCTCCGGTGGCTGCCCCGGCTCCCGCCCCGGCTCCGGCTCCTGCCCCGATGCCCGCTTCGGCTCCGGACGCTGCTGCTTCGGCCGCCGCTCCCGCTTCCGCCGCCAGCAACTGATCGTTCAGTTCAGAGCACGAAAAAGCCGCCCTCGGGCGGCTTTTTTCATGCGCGCTCATTTCACACCGCGCCCTCGATTCCGAGTTGAGTGGACCGCGCGAATCGAGCGCCACTGCATTGGCAATGGCGCTCCAATAACTCGTTATTTGAGTTCGTCCACCAGGCGCGCGACGATCTGGCGCGCGGCCTCGCCGGAATCGGCATTGCCCTGGTTGTTCAGCACCGACACCTGCGTCTTGTTGTCGGTGGTCTTCACCGAGAGGCGGTAGCGCTGCAGCGCGCTGGAGGCGTCCTTGTTGTCCCAGCCAAACAGCTTGCTGAAGAAGCCCGGCTCGTCCTTGCCGGCCGACTTCGGGTCGACGTAGCGCACGTAGTAGAGGCCGGCGCTGCGGTCGCGGTCTTCCACCGTGAAGCCGCCGCGGTCCAGCGCCAGGCCCACGCGGCGCCAGGCGCGGTCGAAGGCTTCGTCCACTTCCATCGCGGCGCCCGGTCCGCCGGTCACCAGGCGGGCGCGCGGCGGCTGCGTTGCCGCTGCGGCGGTGCCGGCGGGGGCGGCAGCGCCAGGGGTGTTGGTGGCGGCCACTGCGGTGCGGGTGGCGGCTTCGTCCTTGGCGCCCAGGCGCAGCATCAGGCGGCTGAGGAACTCGGCCTCCAGCTGCGGGTCGTTGGGCCGCGGCTGCCACATCGTGGTGTCGCGCTGCTGGTTGGTGTAGACCTCCTGCATGCCGCGGTGCGAGATGTAGATCTCGGTGCCGGCCGTGCCGCGTTCCACGCGGGTGCGGAAGCGGTCGCGCTCGGACGTGGAGTACAGCGAATCCAGCACCTTGCCCAGCAGGTTGCGCACCATGTCGTTGGGCAGCTTGGCGCGGTTCTCGGCCCAGTCGGTCTCCATCACGCCGACCTCGGCGTTGTCGACCGCCAGCGTGAAGCCGCGCTCGAGCCAGAAGCTGCGCAGCAGGGGCCAGATCTGTTCGGGCGGCAGCGAGCTGACGATCCAGCGCTGGTTGCCCTCGCGAACGATGCGCACGTCACCGGTGCTGGTGCTGCTGACCGCCACGCTGGCGCCCGCGGGGTTCGCGGACGGCACGGCGGAGGCCTGCTGCTGCAGCTGCGTGGCGCTGACGCTGCCCGACTGCGGCTGGTAGCGCGAATCACGCGCCAGCTGCGTCAGGTCCGGCGGAACCTCCAGCGGCGCCGTCTTGGCCGACTGGGAGCGGTAGTCGATCTTCTCTCCCGACATGAGGTTTTCGAGGCTGGAGCAACCGCCGAGCGCGAGCGCCAGAACCAGCGTGGCAGCGCGGACGGGGGTGACGACGAACACCTGATTCACAGTGCGGATCTCCAGATCGTGTCGCGGCGGGTCGTCCGCCGGAGGGGAAGGGAAAGAAGAAGCGGCGCCGGAGAGGCGCCGCGAATCACAGCAGGCCGGCTTCGCGCAGCGCGCCGTCGACCAGGGCCTGGCCGGCTTCGGTCAGCGGCAGGATGGGCAGGCGCACGTCGGGGCGGCACAGGCCGAGGCGGGACATGGCCCACTTGGCAGGTGCGGGGCTGGGTTCGCAGAAGAGCTGCTTGTGCAGCGCCAGCAGGCGCAGGTGGATGTCCCGCGCGGGCTGAACGCGGCCTTCGATCGCGGCCATGCACAGCTCGTGCATCAGCTTGGGCGCGACGTTGGCGGTGACGCTGACGTTGCCATGGCCACCCAGCAGCATCAGTGCGACGGCGGTGCCGTCGTCGCCGGAATAGATCGAGAAGCCGTTGGGCGCGTGCTTGATGAGCTGCGCCGCGCGTTCGATGTTGCCGGTGGCTTCCTTGATGCCGACGATGCCGGGCACCTGGGCCAGGCGCAGCGTGGTCTCGGGCTGCATATCGGCCACGGTGCGGCCGGGCACGTTGTAGAGCACCACCGGCAGGTCCACCGCTTCGGCAATCGCCTTGAAGTGCTGGTAGATGCCTTCCTGCGAAGGCTTGTTGTAGTAGGGCACGACCTGCAGCGTGCAGTCGGCGCCGACCGATTTCGAGAAGCGTGTGAGCTCGATGGCTTCACGCGTGGAATTGGCGCCCGCGCCGGCCATGATGGGCACGCGGCCCGCGGCGTGTTCGACGGCGATGCGGATGATCTCGCAGTGCTCCTCGACCGAGACCGTGGGGGATTCGCCGGTGGTGCCGACGACGCCGATGCAATCGGTGCCTTCGGCGATGTGCCAGTCGATCAGGCGACGCAGCCCGGCGTAATCGACCGAGCCATCTTCCTGCATCGGCGTGATCAACGCGACGATGCTGCCAACAATGGGTTTCATGCGCATTCCTTGCAAGCCGGCGATTTTAGCCGGCCGCGGCAGGGGCTCAGCCCGGGGGCAACCTGGGCGGCAGTGCGGGGCCGGAGGCCGGATTCAGGGCGACGATGCGCTGCACGAAGCGCGGCGGGCCTTCCAGGAAGCCGTCTTCGTAGCCCAGCACGCGCCAGCCGCGGCAGACCTGCAGCAGTTCACCGGGCTGCAGCAGGAACGCCGGCCGGGCCGGCCGCCCCACGGTCTCGTTGCCCTGGGCGAAGGTTTCGTAGACCAGCAGGCCGCCGGGCCGCACCGCGCCCAGCACCTGCGGCCACAGCGGGCGCCACAGGTAGTTGGTGACCAGCACCAGGTCGAACTGGCGGTCCC
>CBIHPZ010000031.1:0-14976 GCA_966211865.1 uncultured Aquabacterium sp. | reverse complement strand
GCAGCAGCGGCCGCCAGTGCAGGCGCGCGCTGCCGCCGCCATCGGGCTCGGCCACGACCGCGGCGTCGATCTCGCTGGACTTCACCGCGTCGGTCAGGCCGATGCTGCGTCCGGGAGTGGGCCGCAGTTCCAGCTTCGGGTAGCGCGCGCGCAGGCCGGACACGGTGCCGGGCAGCAGCATGGGCAGCATGGATTCGATGATGCCGAGGCGCACCACGCCTTCCACCGCCACCACGCTGCGCCGGCGCAAGGTCTGCAGGTGCTGCAGGCCACTGCGCATGGCGCCCGCAACCTCGTGCGCCAGTTCGGTGGGGCGGATGGCGTGGCCGGAGCGATCGAACAGCGGCTGGCCCAGGTAGGCCTCCAGCTGCTTCATCTGCATGCTGACGGCGCTGGCGGTCAGGTTCATCTCGTTCGCCGCGGCAGCCAAGGAGCCGCCGCGCAGCACCGCGTCCAAGGTGTCGAACATCTCGATCTTCATCAAATTTCCTTGATGCCAGACCCAAATCTAGTCGCTTTTCCTTGCGAAGCCGGCTGCCTAGACTTTCGCCATTCCTCTTTCTGAACCGAGCCGGAGTGACACCGATGAGCGACAACCAACCCCGTGGCTGGACCACCGAAGACGCCCGCCGCGACCCCAGCTGGATCCAGCGCCTGAGCGCCGATGAAGTCGCGGGCTTCGACGCCGCGCTGGCCCACGCCAAGGCCGCCGGCAAGCCCTGGCTGCAGATGACGGCCGAGGACTTTCCGCTGACGCCGGCCGCCAGCCGTGCGCTGACGCAGGCCTTCGCCACCGCGCAGGGCCGCTGGGGCATGTGCCTGCTGAAGGGCTTCCCGGTCGACCGCTGGAGCGAGGACGACGCCAAGCTGGCCTACTGGGGCATGGGCCTGCACACCGGCGTGGCACGCACGCAGAACCCCGCCAGCCAGTACATGAACGACGTGCGCGACGAAGGCGCCACCTACAAGGCCGCGAACGGGCGCAGCCGCGGCTACAACACCAAGGCCGGCCTGGACTTCCACATGGACTCCGCCGACATCGTGGGCTTGCTGTGCCGCCGCACCGCCAAGACCGGCGGCGAAAGCATGGTGGCCAGCACCATCGCGGTGGCCGAGGAACTGGGGCGCCGCCGTCCAGACCTGCTGGAAGTGCTGAAGCAGCCCTTCTTCCACCACTACCAGGGCTCGCAGGACCCGCTGCAGCCGCCGTACTACGCCTGCCCGATCATCGGCAACGAAGGCGGCCACTTCACGATGCGCGTGAACCGCAAGAACATCGTCGCCGCCGAGCGCGACTTTCCCGAGCTGCCGCGCGTCACCCCGCAGCAGTGGGAAGCCATCGACCTGCTGGAAGAGATCATGGCCGATGACCGTTGGTGTTATCGCATGCAGCTGGAGCAGGGCGACCTGCAGCTGGTGAACAACTACGTCATCGTGCACTCGCGCACGCCCTTCGAGGACTTCGAGGAAGCCGACCGCAAGCGCCACCTGCTGCGCCTGTGGCTGGCCGTGCCCGACTCCCAGCCGCTGCCGGCCGACTGGGCCGAGTACTTCATCGACACGCGCGCCGGCTCGGTGCGCGGCGGGCTGCGCGGCTCGCAGTCCACGGCTGAGTTCGCGGCCTACGAGCAGCGGCAGGCGCAGGCGCTGGGCATGGCGCATCGGCCTTGGGAGCCGGTGAAGCGGCGGGCGGATGCTCCGGCTGAAGCGCAGACCGCCTGAAGAAGGCTCGCCCGCAGCCTGATTGCGCCCAACGCGCCCCGCAAGACGGGCTGCCAGGCGAGGCACACGCTGCGCCCCGGAGCCGGCCGCCATCGCCGGGGCGTCTGCACGGTGCCGCGTAGACTGCTTCCGACACGCCGGCAGTCGGTGAGAAACGCGAGCGGGAAGCGGTGGACAAGCTCTTCGGCATGCTGGACGAGTTGATGGCTTTCGTCGCGGTGGTGGACGAAGGCGGATTCAATGCCGCGGCGTCGCGCCAGGGCGTGCCGTCGTCGCGACTGAGCCGGTCGGTCGCTGCACTGGAACGCCGCCTCGACGTCGCGCTGCTGGTGCGCACGTCGCGGCGGTTCGAGGTGACCCCCATCGGACGCCGAGTGCACGAACAAGGCGTTGCGATCCGCGAGCGGATGCGCGACGTGGTTGTCGCGGCCGAGGAGAACCGGAGCGAGCTGTCGGGTCACCTGCGGGTGGCCTGCCCGATGGTGCTCGGCGCGCTGGTGGTCAGCGGCGTGGCGATGTCGTTCATGCAGCGCCATCGCGCGGTCCGCCTGACGATCGAGTCCACCGACGGTCGGAACCGGCCTTTCAGCGAGCCGGTGGACCTGTCGGTGCAACCGATGCTGCGGCCCTTTCAAGATTCTGGGCTGGTCGCGCGCAAGCTGGTGGACGTGCCCTATCTTCTCGTCGCCTCACCGTCGCTGCAGCACGGCATTCCCCATGCGCCAGGCCCCGATGACTTTCCTCGAATCCCGGCCGTGGCCTTGACCTTCTTCGAGCACGCGGACGCCTGGACGCTATGCCACCAAGTGCACGGCCACCGGGATGTACCGATCGACGTTCGATTTGCCAGCGACAACCTGCTGCTGGTGCGCGATGCGGCCATCGCAGGCGTGGGCGCAGCCACGCTGCCGCTGGCCCTGTGCAAGCCGGAGCTCGAGGCGGGGCGGCTCGTCCCTGTCGCCGCCGGCTGGCAGCCGCCGCAGGTGAGCCTGCACGTCCTCTATCCCTCCCGCCGCGCGCTCACGCCAGCGGGCAGGGCGTTCATCGAAGCACTCGCCGAAGCCTTCCTGCCATTGGGCACCTGAAGCACTGCGCGCCCCATCATTGCAGCGCTGCAATGCTGCATTCCCGCGGCGTGCCTTCACGCCACCGGACCCGCTTCCTAGCATGCGGCCCGTTGCTCATCCAGGGCAGCGACCCGATGACAAGGAGACAGGCAATGCGATCACTGGGCATGTCGACACGGCGTCGATTTCTCATCTGTGCATCGGCGACGGCCGGTCTGCCGCTCGTGGGCTGCGGCGGTGGGGCGGATGAGCGCGCGACGCTGGCCACGGCGCCATCCGGCCGCTACCAGGGACAGGCGCAAGGCGGGGTGGTCCGCTGGCTGGGAATCGCCTATGCGCAGCCCCCGGTCGGCGCCTTGCGATTCCGCGCGCCGCAGCCGGTGCAACCCGGCTCGGCGGTTGTGGATGCGACGTCATTCGGTGCGGCCCCACTGCAGACCTTCGGCGGCAATGTCGCGTGGATCTACACGCAGCCCGACCGCATGGACGAGGACTGCCTGAGCCTGAACGTGTGGAGTCCCGACGATGGCCGCGAGCGGCTGCCAGTGATCGTCTGGGTGCATGGCGGCGCCTTTCGCACCGGCGCCACGCGCATGCCGCTGATGGACGGCGCGGGCTTGGCGCGCCGGGGTGTGGTGGTGGTCAGCGTCAACTACCGCCTCGGGGCGCTGGGGCTGCTGTCGCACCCGGCCTTCACCGACCCGGGCAATGGCACATCGGCCAACTGGCAGATGCAGGACATCGGCGCGGCGCTGGCCTGGGTGCAGGCGAACATCGCCGCGTTCGGCGGCGACCCGAAGCAGGTCTGCGTGGTTGGGCAATCCGGAGGTGCGATGCACACGGCGCTGCTGGCGCAGAACCCCGCCTACCGCGGCCGCTTCCAGAAGGCAGTGCTGCTGAGCCCGCCCGCGCTGGTGCCACCCGCCTCGATGACCATGGCCGACGCGGCGGCCTACACCGAACTGGTGGCGCAGCGGCTGGGCACGACGGTGCCCGGACTGCGCGATGTGCCGGCCGCCGTTCTGCACCAGGCGGAACTGGCGCAGAACGCCCTGCCCTTGCCGGCTGGCTTTGCGTCGGGCCGCTCGTTCAAGCTGGCGCCGTTGATCGATGGCCGCGTGGTGTTGGGCAACTGGGCCCGCGCCGACTGGCCCGGTGACCTGCCGGTCGTCATCCAGTACACGCTCGATGAGGGTGCGTTCTGGTTCGATCTGTACGACCCCCTGGCGGGCAAGCTCGTCACGCCTGCGCCGCCCGCCTCCAATGCGGCGTTGGCAGGGGCCTTGGCCGGGCTTCTGAGCGCACAAGGCGCCGACCCCGCAGCGGCCAACGGGATCATCGATGCCTATCGCGCCGCTGCGCAGGCCGACGGCCGGCCGACCGATCCGGGTGCGACCTGGACCGACCTCTGGGGCGACCAACTGCTTCGCAACTTCGGAACCCGCTATGCCGCACGCCTGTCCTCAGCCGGCGTGCCCGTGCGTCTGTCGACCTACATGCATGCAGTGAAGCCACCTGGCCGGGGCGTGCCGCACTGCGCCGACGTGCCGATGCTTTTCGGGACCTACGCGCTCGACCATTACCGCGACAAGGTGGGTGCAGGCGCCATCGAGCAGCAACTGTCGAGCGAGTTCGCGGCCGCAGTGGTCTCCTTCGCGCGGGACGCCGAACCGAAGCTGGCCTCCGGCGCAGCATGGCCGCTGTACCGCCCCGGCACCCCCACGTCGGTGCGCTGGGGCGAGAACAGCCAAGGCGGCAGCGCCCTCGGCCGCGTGCCGAAGGAGCAGCAATTGCAGGTCTGGGACAGCGTGCTGGGCTTCTGACCGGCGTGCCGAGCCCGCCGCCAACCTGGCCGCGTCTTTCAGGGGTTGGCGGCGCAGTGCGTGCGAGCTCACGATCGACCGCGCTGGTCCGGCGCAGGAGACCGCGCGGAGCCTCGCCGCCTTGAACGAGAGCGCGCTGGCTGGGCCTGATCGACCGACTTCGCCGCCTGGACGGTCAGCTCATCGCCAAACTCAGGCTTCAGCGGCCCCGCTGGGCAGCTCATGGTTGTGCTGCCCCAGCACCGGCGCCGCGAACGGCTGCGGCCCCGGCGTGCGGCTGTAGACCCACGGCTGCGCAAAGCCGCGGTAGCTGCCCAGCGTCGGGTGCGGCAGCTCCGCCACCATCGCTTCAGCCGCCACCTGCGGGTCGTCGAACATGTCGGCCACCGTGCGCGAAGCCGCGCAGGGCACGCTGTCGCCGAACTCCGCTTCCCATTCCAGTGCGGTGCGCGCGGCCAGCGCCTCGCGCAGCTGCGGCACGATCTCGTCGCGGTGCACGGCGCGCTTCTTCACGCTGTCGTAGCGCGGGTCGTCGTGCAGCGCCATCAGGCCGGTCTTCTCGCACAGCGCGCGCCAGAAGTGCGGCGTGTTGGCCGAGAGGTACAGGTAGCCCTCGCGCGTGGGGTGCAGGCCGGTGATGCCGCCGGAGCGCATGTCGCGGCTGACGTCGCGCGGCTCGCCTTCGGCCCACACCAGGCGGGCCGATTGCATGGTCAGCGCCGCGCGCAGCAAGGACACGCCCACCTGCTGGCCGCGACCGCTTTTCTCGCGTTCGTACAGCGCGGACGCAATGCCGCTCGCCACCATCGACGCGGCGAAATAGTCGACCACCGAGCCGTAGAGGATCTCGGGCGGTCCGCCGCGCGCGCCCTGCTCGTCGCACATGCCGCTGTAGGTCTGCAGCACCTGGTCGTAGCCGGCCTTGTCCTTCAATGGCCCGGTATCGCCGAAGCCGGTGACGGCGCAGTAGATCAGCCGGTCGTTCAGCGGCTGCAGCTGCTCGTAGGCGATGCCCAGGCGCTCGGGCACGCCGGGGCGGAAGTTGTGCACCAGCACGTCGGCTTCGTTCACCAGGCGCATCAGCACGGCGTGGTCGGCCGGCTGCTTCAGGTCCAGCGTCACGCCGCGCTTGCTGCGGTTCACGCCCAGGAATGCGCGGCTTTCAAGCGTTAGCGTCGATGGGTAGTGGCGCAGGTTGTCGCCGCCCGGCGGCTCGATCTTCAGCACCTCGGCGCCCTGGTCGGCCAGCAAGGTGCAGCCGTAGGGGCCGGCGATGTAGGCGCTCAGGTCCAGCACGCGAACGCCGGCCAGCGGGCCGGCGCCGATCCCATTGCGTGAAGTTGACATGTCAGGATTCCAGTGGCGCGCTGAGCGACGCCGTGTGAAGTGCCAACCAAGCGGACGCCGCGGATCCGGCTCTGCCGGGCCGCTGGGGTCGCCCCCTTGGGGGGAGGCGGCCAAAGGCCGCTTCGGGGGGACCTATTCCGGCAGGATGTTCTGTTGCTGCGCCAGCTTCTTCCAACGCGGAATGTCAGCGGCAATGGTGGCGGCGAACTGCGCCGGCGTGGCGGGCGCGGGCAGGGCGCCTTCCTTCAGCAGGAAGTCCTTGAACTCGGGCGTGGCCAGCACCTTGTTCACCTCGGCATTCAGGCGGTTCACGATCTCGGGCGGCGTGCCGGCCGGCGCCAGCAGGCCCCACCAGGCCTCGAAGTGGTAGCCGGGCACGGCGCTGGCCATGGGCGGCAGCTCGGGCGCAATGGGGCTCGTCTGCGCGCTGGTCACGGCGATGGCGCGCATCCGGCCGCTGCGCACGAAGGGCATGATCGACGGCCCGCTGGAGATCAGCACCTGCACCTGGTTGCTGATCAGGTCGGTCACGGCCGGTCCGATTCCGCGATAGGGAACGTGCAGCACGAAGGTGCCGCTCAGCGCCTTCAGCTGCTCGGTGGCGAACTGGTTGGTGCTGGCGATGCCGGAGCTGGCGTAGGCGTACTTGCCTGGCTTGGCCTTCAGCGCCGCGACGAATTCCTTCGGCGTGCGCGCCGGGAAGTCGTTGTTCACCGCGACGATGAAGGGGCCGCGCGCCATCATCGCCACCGGCGCCAGGTCCTTGGCCGCATCGAACGGCAGCCTGGTCTGGATGGCGGCATTGGTCACCAGGCTGGAGGAGACGGCGACCAGCGTGTAGCCGTCGGCCGGCGCCTTGGCCACGTAGGCCGTGCCGGTGTTGCCGCTGGCGCCCGGCTTGTTGTCCACGATCACGGTCTGCTTCAGCGCCGTGCCGAGGCCCTTGGCCATCACGCGGGCGAAGTTGTCGTTGGAGCCGCCGGGCGCATAGGGCACGACGATGGTGATGGGCTTGCTCGGGAAGCCGTCCTGGGCTTGTGCGAGCGGCGCGCCCAGCACGCACAGCGCGGCCAGGCCCAGCCTGCTCAGGCAGGCGCGGCGGCGGGAAGGGGATGGCGTGGACATGGAATTCGTCTCCTGCGGAATGCCGGCGCGGCGTCTGACCGGCCGTGTGTGAATCAGCCCAACCCCATGCGCTTGGCGGTGGCAAGCACCGTGCGCGCACGCTGGACGAAGGGCGCGTCGACCATGTGGCCGTCGACCGTGTAGGCGCCCACGCCGCGGGCTTCGGCCTCGTCGGCCGCGGCCACCACGCGGCGCGCGTGGGCGATCTCGTCGTCGCCGGGGCGGAACAGCTCGTTGGCATGCGCCACCTGGCTGGGGTGGATGCAGCTCTTGCCGAGGTAGCCCAGGCGCTTGGCCAGCGCGGCCTCGGCGCGGAAGCCCTCGACATCCGCGAAGCGGGCGAAGGCCGCGTCGTAGGCGAACACGCCGGCTTCGCCCGCGGCCAGGCGCAGCTGCAGCATCACGCCGTGCAGCGCGGCCGGTTCATGGCGCGCGATCTGCAGCGGCTCGAACAGGTCGCCCAGGCCCAATTGAAGTCCGGCCACGCGCGGGTGCGACGAGGCCAGCGCATGGGCCAGGCGCAGGCCGCGCGCGGATTCGATGTTGAGCAGCAGCCCCACCGGCTCCGTCACGCCATTCGTGCGTTCGGCCGCTTCCATCAGCGTCACGGCGGCGAACACCTCGTTCACCGATTCGACCTTCGGCAGGTTCAGCAGCGCGAGGCCAGGGCGCACCACCGCGTGCACGTCGGCTTCGAAGTGTTCGGAGCCGCAGGCGTTCACGCGGGCGATCAGCGTCTTGCCGCATTCGAGCGCATCAGGGCCCGAGAGCAGGTGCTGCAGCGCGGCGCGGGCCTCGGCCTTGCGGCCCGGGCTCACCGAATCTTCCAGGTCGAAGGACAGGGCATCGGCATCGCCGCGAAGGGCCTTGCCGAAGAGTTCGGGCCTGGACCCGGGAACGAAGAGCTTGCTGCGCATGGAAGCCAGTGTGCGATTCCGGAAAGCCCTTAAAAAGACCGCATGTCTTCGATCAGATGAAAGAAACTCTTGCTTCATGGAAACGGCCTACCTGCGCACCTTCATGGCGGTGCTGGAGTCGGGATCGATGTCCGAGGCCGCACGCCGGCTCGACCTGACCGCCGCCGCCGTGGCCCAGCAGATGCGCGTGCTGGAGCGCGAATTCGGCGTGCCGCTGCTGCGCCGCGCCGGCCGCACGGTGGCCCCCACCGAGGCGGGCCACCGCCTGTCCGACCGCGCGCGCCTGCTGCTGGCTGAATTGACGACCATGCGCCAGGTCGTCGGCGACGAGGAGGGCGCGTTCGAGCTGACCCTGGGCGCCATCAACACCATGCTGAACGGCCCGCTGCCGGCGGTGCTGGAGGCGCTGGTCAGGCAGCACCCGGCCGCGCACGTCGTCGTGCGTTCGGGATTGACCTCGGAGCTGTACGAGCAGGTGCAGGGCGGCAAGCTGGACGTGGCCATCTGCCTGCACCCCGCCTTCGTGCTGCCCAAGACCCTGCGCTGGGTGCTGCTGCGCGAAGAGCGCCTGGTGGTGCTGGCGCCCAGGGCCTGGGCCCACCGCGACCCGCACGAGCTGCTGCGTGAGGAGCCGCTGATCCGCTACGACCGCCGCCTGGGCGGCGGCCAGGCGGCCGAGCGCTACCTGCGCCGCGCCGGCATCGAGCCGCGCGAGCGTTTCGAGATCAGCTCATTGAACGCCATCGCCACGCTGGTCGGCCGCAAGGTGGGCGTGTCCATCGCGCCGGACGCGGCCACCGCCTGGTCGCCCACGCTGCCGGTGGCGCGCCTGCCGCTGCCCATGTCGTCGGAGGCGCGGCGCTTCGGCGTGCTGTGGCCGCGGGCTTCGGCGCGGGCACGCGCGATCGAGATGCTGGTGGAGCATGCGCGGCGGGTGATGGCGGAACGGTCAAAAACCGCATAAGCACCTGCGCAAGACTTCGTTCGGCCAGCGGGGCCGGCTGCCTAGCATGCCGCCCATCGCCATCAGAAGCACGCCGTGCCCGCCATGCCCCACCTGTCCACGTTCACCCGCCGCGCCGCCCTGGTCGGCAGCCTGCTGCTCGCCACGGCCACCGCATCGTTCGCCAAGGACGTGCAGCTGCTGAACGTCAGCTACGACCCCACGCGCGAGCTGTACGTGAAGTTCAACAAGGCCTTTGCCGAGCACTGGAAGGCCAAGACCGGCGACACGGTGACGGTGAAGCAGAGCCACGGCGGCTCCGGCAAGCAGGCCCGCTCGGTCATCGATGGGCTGGACGCCGACGTGGTGACCCTGGCCCTGGCCTACGACATCGACGAGCTGTCCTCCAAGGCCAAGCTGATCCCGCCCGATTGGCAGAAGCGCCTGCCGCACAACAGCTCGCCCTACACCAGCACCATCGTGTTCCTGGTGCGCAAGGGCAACCCCAAGGGCATCAAGGACTGGGACGACCTGGTCAAGCCCGGCGTCTCGGTGGTCACGCCCAATCCCAAGACCTCGGGCGGTGCGCGCTGGAACTACCTGGCGGCCTGGGGCTATGCGCTGAAGAAGTTTGGTAACGAGCAAAAGGCGCAGCAGTTCGTCGCGGCGCTGTACGGCAACGTGCCGGTGCTGGACTCCGGCGCGCGCGGCTCGCTGGTCACCTTCACCGAGCGTGGCGTGGGCGACGTCTTCGTCTCCTGGGAGAACGAGGCGCACCTGGCCAGCAAGGAGCTGGGCAAGGACAAGTTCCAGGTCATCGTGCCCTCGGTCAGCATCCTGGCCGAGCCGCCGGTGGCGGTGGTGGACAAGACGGTCGACCGCAAGGGCACGCGTGCGGTGGCCGAGGCCTACCTGCAGTTCCTGTATTCGCCGCAGGGCCAGCAGATGGCCGCGGAGAACTACTACCGGCCCATCGACCCCAAGGTGGCCGCGCAGCACGAGAAGACCTTCACCAAGGTCTCGCTCTTCACCATCGACGAGCAGTTCGGCGGCTGGGCCAAGGCGCAGAAGACGCACTTTGCCGATGGCGGCGTCTTCGACCAGATCTACACGAAGAAATAGCTGCGCGGACGATGCCTCCACACGGCTGCCGGCCGCACATGGAACGCCATGGCGGCCGGATGAGGCGCGCCCCTCGAGGCGCGGCTCGATCCGGCTTCAGCTCGACGGGTGAGGCGCCAATTCGGGAATCCTGAATTGCGCGACCGATTGCACCAGCCGGCGCGCCTGCTCGCTCAGGCTTTCCGCCGCGGCAGCCGTCTGCTCGACCAAGGCGGCATTGCATTGGGTCGACTGGTTCATGCGCGTCACGGCGTTCTGCACCTCGATCACGCGGCCACTCTGTACCGAGCTGGACCCGCTGATCTGGTCCATGATGCCGCCGATGTCGTTGGTGGAGGCCACGATGGACTTCATCGTGGCACCGGCGCGGTCCACCAGTTCGCCGCCCTTGGCCACGCGCTCCACGCTGGCGGTGATCAGGTCCTTGATCTCGCGCGCCGCCTGGGCGCTGTTCTGCGCCAGTGACCGCACCTCGCCCGCCACCACCGCAAATCCGCGGCCGTGCTCGCCGGCGCGCGCGGCTTCCACCGCGGCATTCAAGGCCAGGATGTTGGTCTGGAACGCGATGCCGTCGATCACGCCGATGATGTCGCCGATGCGCGCGCTCGAGTCGCGGATCTGCTGCATGGTGGCGATGACCTGGTCCACCACCTCGCCGCCTTCGCCGGCATTGCGCAGCGCCTGCCGCGCCAGCTCGTCGCCGCGCCGCACCTGGTCGACGTTCTGGTTCACGTTGTGACCCAGTTGCTTGATGGCGCCCGCCGTGCTTTCCAGCACCGAGGCCTGCTCCTCCGTGCGCGCGGACAGGTCCATGTTGGCGTGCGCGATCTGCGACGCCGCGGTGGCCACGCTTTCGGCATTGCCGCGCACGCCGCCGACGATGTGCGACAGCGACGCCTGCATCTCGCCCATGGTGCGCAGCAATTGGCCGGTCTCGTCCTGCGAATCCACCGCAATGACGCCCGTCAGGTCGCCGCTGCGGATGCGCTGCGCCACGTCGGCCGCGCGGCTGATGGGCACGGTGATGGAACGCGTCAGGACCCAGGCCATGGCCACGGCCAAGGCGAGGCAGACGGCCACCAGCGTGCACAGGACGATGGCGGCCCGGTGGCGGCTGGCGTCCAGCAGGCCCTGGGCCAGGGCCACGCGGCCCATGGCCCGCTCATTGATCGTGGTGGCCAGGGTCTCCATCTCGTGGACGGCCGCCTTGATCGGCTTCAGTGCGGCATTCGCGTCCAGGGCATTGTCGATCTCGTCTTTCCGGACCCGGACGACGACGCCGGAAAAGGCGGCCGCATACAGCGAGAAGTTCTTCTTCAATTGCGCGGCGTCGCTGCGTTCGTCTTCGGACAGTGGGAGTTGCTCGAATTCGGCCAGCGCCGCCTGCAGCGCGTCCCGGTTCTTCTGCCAGTTCTTTTCGTTCTGGTCGAATTTCGCCCGGTCCGCAATGGACATCAGGCTGTCCTTTTCCTGGCGGCGCGCCTCGACCACCATGGTCTTGAGCTTGTTCGCGGCATTGGCGACGTGGAAGTCGTTGGCCACCAGCTGGGAGGCCACCTGGTACTGCAGGTTCACCGCCCACCACCCGCCCGCGGCCACGGCCGCCAGCAGCGCCAGCAGCACTGCAAAGCCCATTCCCAGCCGGGCACCGATCTTCAGCTTGCTCAATGTGATGTTCATCTGGGTTTCCTCTTGCCGGCTCGCGCTCAGTTCAGGCGCCGAATGCGGTCCAGCGCGGGCGGCGACACCAGCTTCATCTCGCGCAGGTAGTCATCGAGTGCATCGAGGTCCGAGGTGCCATTCAGTGCCTGGCGGCCGCTCTTGAACACCGGGAATCCGTCCCCGCCGTCGGCCAGGAAGCTGTTGACGGTCACGCGGTATTCCGCCGTGGGAGACAGCGGCACGCCATTCAATTGCACCGATCCCGGCACCACCCGCTGCCCCACCGGCCGGGCCGCGTCCCAGGCATAGCTGAATCCGCGCGACACCTGCAGCGGCCGGGGCTTGGGCTGGTTGATCCACTGCTGTTCCAGCGCGGTCAGGATCTGCTGGCCGGTGAGCGTGAGCGTCACCAGGTTGTTGTGGAAGGGCTGCACCGCGAAGATGTCGGCGAAGCTGATGCCGCCGTCGCCCTGTTTCGCCAATGGCGCGCGAATGCCGCCGATGTTGGTCATCGCGATCACGGCATTCCCATCGCCCTGCGCCCGCGTGGCATGCAATTGCGCATCGGCCACCAGGTTGCCCAGCGTGGTTTCGCCGGCCGGCGATTCGTCGCGCGTGAGGGAATCGGTGATGCGGGCCACGGGGCGCGCGGCGATGTCCTTGGACCGCGCCGTGTAGGCCTCGATCAGCTTGGTCTGCTCCGGGTCCTTCGCGAACGCGTCGGTGCGGACGATGACGTTGTTGGCCTTGGCCGAGGTGATGGTGCCGGCACGGCGGTCGAGGGTGACGTCGATGTCGGTCACCAGCGTCCCGTACTTGTCGCCGCTGGTCACCAGCCGCCCGTCGATGTTGCAGTTGTAGGCCTTGTGGGTGTGGCCGCTGACCACCACCGACACCGCCTTGTCCAGCTTCTTCACGATGTCGACGATGGGCCCCGAAATGCCGGGGCATTCGTTGTAGTCGCCGGTCGGGAATCCGCCTTCGTGGATCAGCACCACGATGGCATTCACGCCCTGGCGCTTCAATTCCGGCACCAGCGCATTCACCGTCTCGGCCTCATCGTTGAATTGCAGGCCCGCCACGCCGGCGGGCGCGACGATCCCGGGCGTGCCCTTGAGCGTCAGCCCGATGAAGCCGATGGGCACGCCTTCGAAATGCTTGACGTGATAGGCCGGAAAGAGCGTCCGTCCCGTCTTCACATCGATGGTGCTGGCCGCCAGGTACTTGAACGACGCGCCCTGGAAGGGCCGCGGGCCGGTGCAGCCGTCGCGCGGGTGGCAGCCGCCGTGCTGCAGGCGCAGCAGTTCGTCCTTGCCGTGGTCGAACTCGTGGTTGCCCACGGCCGCCACTTCCAGCTCCATCAGGCCCAGTGATTCCACCGTCGGCTCGTCATGGAACAAGGCCGACAGCAGCGGGCTGCCGCCCACCAGGTCGCCGGCCCCGACGAAGATGGTGTTGGCCTGCCCGGCGCGCAGTTGCTTCACCACCGTCGCCATGTGCTCGGAACCGCCGGCCTTCACCGTCTGCTGCCTGGCCGGGTCCTGCCCATCGCGGATGCGGATGCCGGCCGCCGGCGGCAGCAGGTTGCCGTGGAAGTCGTTGATGGCCAGGATCTTCACGGCCAGCGGCGTGCCGGCGGCGTGCTGGGCAGGCGGCGTGGGCAGGCCTGCACAGCCGGCCAGCGCCAGGGCCGCGGTCAGGGCCAGCCAAGCCGGCTTGAGGGGGGTGCGCAAGGCCATGGCGGACCTCAGCTCAGAAGCGGTGCTGGATGCCGAGGTCCAGGCCCTTGCCGGACCGGCCCACCACGTCGGTGCCGTCGATGTTGTAGCGGGAGTTGGCGACCGTCGCGAGCGCGTCCTGGCGCAGGTAGGCCAGGCTGGCATACAGCGCGGTGCGCTTGGACAGGCGGTACATGTACTGCACGGCCAGCTGGCTCGCGTCCTGCTCATCGCTGCCCAGGCCGGAGCGGTCGGCGCGGGTGTAGGCGAAGTTGACCGAGCCCGTGTCGCCCACCGGCACCATGCCACCCAGGTTCAGCATGATTTCCTTGCGCCGGCCGGCGCCGGACAGGGCCTGCGCGGAGCGCCATTCCGTCACCGACCCCATCACCTTGATGACGCCGAAGTCGTAGGAAGCGCCGGCATTGGAGTAGGTCCACCAGCCACGCCCCGTGGCCGCCGTGGTGGCGCTGGCCGGCGCCACGCTGGCCCCGGTGCGTGGGTTGACGGTGGCCACCTGGTTGGTCTCGTTGCGGCCGTGCGTGAGCCGCGCTTCCACCGGGCCCTTCAGGTAGCCCAGGGCGACGGTGGTGTTGCGGTTGCCGATGCCGCCTTCGGCCGGCGCCCACTGCAGCTGGCCGTAGAAGCCGCCGAGGTCCGGCGTGACGTACGACACCGCGTTGTTGATGCGGGTGAAGGTGTTGGTGAACGAGAAGTTGAAGGGCGTCGCCAGGTTCATCACGTTGCCCACGCCCTTGCCGTTCAGCGCGTCGAAGTCGCCGGGGCCGGCGTTCTGCAGCGCGCCGTCGCGGCCGAAGCGGAACTCGCCGAAGGCGCCGTAGAGGCTGACGGTGGAGCGGCGGTCCCAGAAGGTGGACGCCACGCTGCCGGTGTCCGGCTTCAGGGCCGCGTCCAGCACGAAGCCCGCGCCCAGCCCCCCGCCCAGGTCTTCGCGCCCGGCGAACACCAGGCGGTTCGACGTGCTGCCGTCGCGCTGCTGCAGGGTCTGCGTGGCGACGCCGTTGTCCACCCGCCGCATGGCGAGGTCGATGCGGCCGGACACGGTGACGCCGGATTGCGCCATGGCAGACGCGGCAAAACAGGCGAGAAGCGAGGCGAGCAAGGCGGTGCGGGTCATCAACGATTCCTGCGGGTTGGAGGCCACTGATTCGCGACGATCAGAACTGATCAACGCAAGGAGAAGTGTGGCGATTTTTGTTACATGCCGCCGCGCTGATGCTGTGAACAACGCCCCGCCAGCTCGTCTTTTTGAGGGATCTGCCCCGCCGCGGAGGCTGGCGGCGGCTGCTGGCGCGCCTTGCAGCGCGCAGCACTGGGAAGCTGTCGGCTGGACCGGGACCGGAACCGGCGCACGAGCCCGTGCTCGCTTGCTCGGTTTGCGCATAAGCAAGAACGGTTCGATTCGTTCCGGCACTGGAAACCGCTTCCTAGGATGCGAACCCCTCGCCGCTCCAGGTTTCGTGATGCTTCTGTCCCGCGCGCTGCTCAAGCGCCACACCGTGTTGCCCG
>CBIHPZ010000030.1:0-15199 GCA_966211865.1 uncultured Aquabacterium sp. | reverse complement strand
CGCATCTCCGCGTCGGCCAGGCCGGTGCGCTCGACGATGCGCGCGGCCACCTCGTGCGCAGTCACTTCGCCGCGGTCGAACGCGCCCCAGTCGCCGCCATAGCCCTGGAAGACCTGCTCGACCCAGTGCCGCGCGGACGCGTCGTCCACCGCGCGGCCGGGCAACACGGTCTTCAGCAGCTCGGTGGGGCGCCAGTCGAACAGCACGCCGCCGAAGTCGAAGACGAGCTTCATGCCGCCACCCCGGCCGTTGTTGCGATGGTGCAGAGGCGCCGCCTTGAAAGCAGCGCACGCAGGGAGCGCGCGGACCGCATCACGCCAGCAGCCGCTTCAGCAGGCCGGCCGTCGACGCATCCAGCCCGCTCGCATCGCCCTTCGCCGGCCCCTCGGCCAGCCGCGGCAGCAGCTGGTTGCACAAGGCCTTGCCCAGCTCCACGCCCCACTGGTCGAAGCTGTTGATGCCCCACACCGCGCCGCTGGTGAACACGCGGTGCTCGTACAGCGCAATCAAGGCGCCCAGCGCGCGCGGCGTCAGCCGGTCCAGCAGCAGCGTGGTGCTGGGCCGGTTGCCGGGGAAGCTGCGCTGGCGCGCCAGCGTCAGAGGGTCCAGCGTGGCGGACGCGGTGGGCGCCTTCTCGCCCAGGGCGGCCTCGGTGGTCTTGCCCTGCATCAGCGCCTGCGCCTGCGCCAGGCAGTTGGCCAGGGCCTTGGTGTGCAGGTCGGCGTGGCCGTGCGTCGGGTGCTTGACGGCGATGAACTCCACCGGGATCACGTCGGTGCCCTGGTGCAGCATCTGGAAGTACGCGTGCTGGCCGTTGGTGCCGGGCTCGCCCCACACCACCGGGCTGGTGCCGAAAGGCAGCGGCTGCCCGTCGGCGTCCACGCACTTGCCGTTCGATTCCATCTCCAGCTGCTGCAGGTAGGCGGGGAATCGCTTCAGGCCCTGGTGGTAGGGCGCGACCGAGCGGCTGCTGAAGCCGTGGAAATTGCGGTACCAGACGTCCAGCAGGCCCAGCTGCGCGGGCAGGTTGGATTCCAGCGGTGCTTCGGCGAAGTGCCGGTCCATCGCGTGCGCGCCGTCCAGCAGCGCGCGGAAGTGCTCGGCACCGATGGCGATGGCGATGGGCAGGCCGATGGCGCTCCACAAAGAGTAGCGCCCGCCCACCCAGTCCCAGAAGCCGAAGGTGGTGCTGATGCCGAACTCGGCCGCGGCCTTCAGGTTCGTCGTCGCGCCGACGAAGTGCCGCGCGATGTCGGCCGGCGCGCGCCCCTGGTCCAGGAACCACTGCCGCGCCACCGCGGCGTTGGCCATGGTTTCCTGCGTCGTGAAGGTCTTGCTGGCGACGATGAAGAGCGTGTGGCGCGCGTCCAGGCGCTTGAGCACCGGCGCGATGTCGTGGCCGTCCACGTTGCTGACGAAGTGGCAGCGGATGCCCGGGTGCGCGAAGGCCTCCAGCGCCGGCACCACCATCTGCGGGCCCAGGTCGGAGCCGCCGATGCCGATGTTCACCACGTCGGTGATGCCGCTGGTGGCCGTGTCGCGCACCTGTTCGGCGAAGGCCAGCATGCGGTCGAGCACGCCGTGCACGTCGTCGCTGAAGGGCGCCTGGCCGCGCGGGGCGCGCAGTGCGGTGTGCAGCACGGCGCGGCCTTCGGTGGTGTTGATCGGTTCGCCGGCCAGCATCGCGTCGCGGCGCTGCTCCAGCTGGCATTCGCGCGCCAGCTCGATCAGCAGCTTGCGCGTCGCCAGGTCCCAGCGGTTCTTCGACAGGTCGGCGAAGACCTCGGGTGCCTCGAGGGCGAAGGCGTCGAAGCGCTGCGGGTCGCGGGCGAAGGCCTCGCGCAAGTCCAGTTCACGGCCATGGGCCTGGTAGTGGCCTTGCAGCGCCGTCCAGGCGACGGTCGTGTCGCAGCGCGGGGCGCTCATCGCGCGGCCTCGATCAGCGCATCGAGCTTGGCCGAATCGACGGCGAAGCCGCGGATGCCTTCGGCCAGCTTCTCGGTCGCCATCGCGTCCTCGTTCAGTGCGAAGCGGAAGCCGGCCTCGTCGAAGCGCACGCGGGTGATCGACTCGTCGGCGCGCGCGGCCTGCGCATCGAGCCGGCGCTGCACCGGGGCTTCGGAGGCCTGCAGCTGCGCCAGCAAGTCGGGGCTGATGGTCAGCAGGTCGCAGCCCGCCAGCGCCACGATCTGGCCGACGTTGCGGAAGCTCGCGCCCATCACCTCGGTGGCGATGCCGAAGCGCTTGTAGTAGGCGTAGATGCGCTCCACCGACTTCACGCCGGGGTCGTTGGCGCCGGCCTGCGCCGCCTCGTCCCACTGCGCGCCGGCCTGCTTCTTGTACCAGTCGTAGATGCGGCCGACGAAGGGGGAGATCAGCTTCACGCCGGCGTCGCCGCAGGCCGCGGCCTGGCAGAAGGAGAACAGCAGGGTCAGGTTGCAGTGGATGCCTTCGGCCTCCAGCTGCCGCGCGGCCTCGATGCCTTCCCAGGTGGAAGCGATCTTGATCAGCACGCGCTCCTGCGGAATGCCGGCGCGTTCGTAGAGTCCGATCAGCCGGTGGGCGCGGGCCACGGTGGCCGCCGTGTCGAAGGACAGGCGCGCATCGACCTCGGTGGACACGCGGCCCGGCACGACCTTCAGGATTTCGCGGCCGAAGCGCACCAGCACCTCGTCGACGATCTCGTCCAGCGGCGCGGCGCGGTGCGCGGCCACGGTGTCGGCCAGCAGCGGCGCGTAGTCGGCGTGCTGCACGGCCTTCAGGATCAGGGACGGATTGGTCGTCGCGTCCTGGGGCGCGAACTGGGCCAGCTGCTTGAAGTTGCCGGTGTCGGCAACGACGGTGGTGAAGGTCTTGAGCTGGTCCAGCTGGTTCATGGCGGCGCGTGCGGAGTGGCGTTGGGGGAACCGGCGATTAGACCGCGATCGACCCCGCCGCGGGGTCCGAGCCGGTTACACGCGTTTGCGCGGCGCGCGATCGTTCAAGCCTGACCGCGGCGGCCCAGGCGGCGCTCGCCCACCGTACGCTGGATCAGCGCGGTGATCAGCGACATCAGCACGATCAGCACCGTGCAATACGCCAGCGCCACGCCGTAATCCCCATTGCCGACGCGGCCGATGATGTAGGTGGTGGCCAGCTCGTTCTCGGCCGTCACCAGGAAGATCACCGCCGAGACGGTCGTCATCGAGCGCACGAAGCTGTAGACCAGCGCCGCCACCAGCGCGGGCTTCAGCAGCGGCAGCACCACGTGGCGCAAGGTGGCCGCGGTGCCGGCGCGCAGCATCAGCGAGGCCTCGTCGAGCGACTTGTCCAGCTGCTTGAAGCTGGCCATGCCGGCCCGCACGCCCACCGGCAGGTTGCGGAACACGAAGCACAGCACGATGACCAGGCCGGTGCCCGTCAGCTCGAAGGGCGGCACGTTGAAGGCCAGGATGTAGCTGACGCCCAGCACCGTGCCGGGAATGGCGAAGGCCAGCAGCGCGCAGAACTCGAAGGCGCGGCGGCCGACGAAATCGGTGCGCGCCAGCAACCAGGCGATCAAGAGGCCGATGGCCGCGCAGATCGGCGCCGCGATGCCGGCCAGTTTCAGCGTGGTGAACAGCGAATTCCACGCCGTGCCCGCCCACACCAGGCCGTGCTCGCCCCACTGCAGGTCGAAGGCCGTCACCAGGTGGCGGAAGGTGGGCGTGTAGTCGCGGCCCCAGGTCTGCACGAAGCCGCCGACGAAGGCGAACAGGTACACCACCAGCGTGAAGGCCAGCCACGGCCCGGCCAGGCCGATGCAGGTGCGCCGCACCACGTCCGGCAACGGCATCGGCAGGCCGGCGTCGCCCTTGCCGGACACGGTGGTGAAGGCCTGGCCGTGCAGCAGCCGCTGCTGCAGGAAGAACACCACCAGCGCGAAGCCGGTCAGCACCAGCGCCAATGAGGCCGCGCGGCCCTGGTCGAACTGCGCGCCGACGATGGCGAAGAAGATCTCGGTGGACAGCACCGAGTACGAGCCGCCCACCACCACCGGGTTGCCGAAGTCCGCGATGCTTTCGATGAAACCGACGAGAAACGCGTTGGCCAGGCCGGGCTTCAGCAGCGGCAGCGTGATGGCCATGAAGGTGCGCTGGCGGTCGGCGCGCAGCGTCTGCGAGGCCTCTTCCAGCGACGGCGCCACGCCCTGCACCACGCCGCGCATGATCATGAAGGCGATGGGCGTGAAGGCGAACATCTGCGCCAGCCAGACCCCGAAGAGGCCGTAGAACCAGCGCGTGGGCTCGATGCCGAACACCGCCTCCAGCGCCTGGTTCACCAGCCCCGCCCGGCCGAACAAGAGGATCAGCCCCAGGCCCACGACGAAGGGCGGCGTGATGATGGGCAGCAGCGCCAGCACGTTCAGCGGCTTGCTCAGGCGCTTCGCGCCGCGCTCGGCCCACAGCGCGATCAGCGTGCCCATCACGGTGGTGCCGGCCGCCGTCAGCAGCGCCAGCAGCAGCGTGTTCCAGGCCACGCCGCAGCGCGTGCCGCGCAGGCAGCCCAGGCCCCAGACGCGGTCGCTGCCCAGGCGCTCGGCCCAGGCCGAGAGGGAGACCTTGCCTGCCTCGTCAAGAAACGCCGCCGCCAGCGCCTTGGCCACCGGAAAGGCGACGAACAGCAACAACAGTGCGCCGCAGAACCACACGGCGCCGGCCACGAAGATGTCGCCACGGAAGCGGCCCAGCCGCGCCACCCCGCCCGCGGCCAGGACCAGCAGCGCGAGCAGGACCAGCGCGGCACCCAGCCCGAAGCCGGGTTGAGCCACCAGGAATCCGGCCCCCAGGTGAGCCGCACCACCAAGGCCCGCCCCCGCCAGCAGCCACCAGCCCTGCCGCGCGCCCGCCGGCCGCAGCGCCGCCATGCCGGCCAGCAACAGCCCGGCCAAGGCCAGCGCGGGCGCGGCGCGCTGGTGTCGCCACAGCAGCGTCATGCCGCTGGCCGCATCCGGTCCGCCGAACACGCCGCCCAGCGCCTGCCACAGGCCCAGGTCCTGCGGCAGGTACCAAGGCAGCAGCACGAACGCGAGCAGGCCCAGCGCCACCCACGCCCGCAGCGTGCGCTGAACCCGTGGCACAGCGCTGCGCGGCGGGCTCATCCGTGCCCCCGCGCGGCTTCACGCAGGGCGCTTGGGCGCAGGCGGAGCCGCTTCATGCCGCCGGGCACCCGGGCGGGCCTCACGTCACCTCAGCGCGGGATCGAGTTGACGTCCTTTTCCCAGCGCGTGATCAGGCGCTTGCGCTCCGCCGATGCGCCGTACTTCGCGTAGTCGTAGTTGATGAACTTGATCTTCTTGAAGTCGGGCACCCGTGGATCGACCGGCGTGCTCTTGTTGCTGGGCAGCTGGAACTGCTTGGCCGCGGCGCCGAACTGCTGGGCCTGCGGCGTCAGCGCCCATTCGTAGAACTTCTTCGCGTTCTCGAGGTTGCGCGCGCCCTTGATGATGGACATCGAGCCGATCTCCGCACCGGTGCCGTCGGCCGGCGTGATGGTCGCCACCGGAAAGCCCTGCATGGCCTCGCCGGGGCCGTCGTGCACGAAGCTGATGGACACCGAGGTCTCGCCGCGCGCCACGGCCTTGATGGGCCCCGTGCCGGAGCGCGTGTAGGTGCTGATGTTGCGGTGCAGGGCCTTCATGTAGTCGAAGGCCTTCTCCTCGCCCATCAGCTGCACCAGCGTCGCCACCATGGTGTACGCGGTGCCGCTGGACGCCGGGTTCGCCACCTGGATCTCGCCCTTCAGCGCCGGGTTCAGCAGGTCGGCCCAGGTCTTGGGCACGGGCAGCTTCTTCTTCGCGATCAGCTCGGTGTTGTAGCCAAAGCCCAGCGGCCCGGAATAGATGCCCACGGTGCGGTACTTGGACTGCGCGGCCTGCTGCTGCGCCCAGGTGTGCAGCTGCGGCAGCGCGGCGGACTTGTACTCCAAGGTCAGGTCCTGCTCGGCCGCCTGCAGGTGCGGGTCGCCGGTGCCGCCGAACCACACGTCAGTCTTCGGGTTGGCACGCTCGGCGATGATCTGCGCGAGCGCCTCGCCCGAACCCTTCAGCGACAGGTTGACCTTGATGCCGGTGGTCTTCGCGAAGACGGTCTGGATCATGCTGCACCACTCGGCCTGCACCGAGCAGATGACGTTGACCGAACCGCCGTCCTGCGCCTGCGCCGTGCCGCACAGCAGCAGCGGAACTGCTAACACCCCAAGAACGCGTGCAATCCGGACCATGGCGTCTCCGTGGCTGACAAGGGGGCGAAGCGAGCAGCATCGCCCATGACTGATGGATGCTAGCGGCGACGGGCGTGCATCCGCCCCGCGGCGGGGCCCGGAAAAACCCGGGGCCCGTCCGACAATCGCGGCATGGGATCCCGCTTCGCCTGCCTGCTCCTCGCTGCCCTCGCGCTGCCCGGTGGCACGGCCTTCGCCGCCACCATCACCGTCGGCCCCGGCGGCGATGCGGCCCGCTTCAGCGACGCCGTGCGCATCGCCCACGACGGCGACACCATCGACGTGCTGCCCGGCGACTACAGCGGCGACGTGGCGGTGCTGACGCAGCAGCGCCTGCACGTGCGCGGCGTGGGCGCGCGGCCGGTGTTCCAGGCCGCGGGCCGCCATGCCGAAGGCAAGGCGATCTGGGTGGTGCGCGGCGGCAGCGTGACCATCGAGAACATCGAGTTCCGCGGCGCCCGCGTGCCGGGCCAGAACGGCGCCGGCATCCGCCACGAGACAGGCCGCCTCCAGGTCATCGGCTGCAGCTTCATCGACAACGAGATGGGCCTGCTCACCAGCAACGACAGCGACGCCGAACTGGTGGTGCGCGACAGCGCCTTCGAACTGGCGCCGCACCGGCCCGGCAGCGGCCTCACGCACCTGCTGTACGTGGGCCGCATCCGCCGCGTGGAGATCAGCGGCAGCCGCTTCTCGCAGGGCTGGCGCGGCCACCTCATCAAGAGCCGGGCGCGCGAAAGCCGCATCGTCGGCAACCAGATCGTCGACGGGCCGCTCGGTGAAGCCTCCTACGAAATCGACCTGCCGAACGGCGGCCTGGCGGTGGTGGCGGACAACCGCATCGGGCAGTCCGCCCACACGGGCAACGACACCATGGTCTCGTTCGGCGCCGAAGGCGACGCCTGGCCGGAGAGCCGCCTGGAGCTGCGGGGCAACGAGTTCGTCAACGACGCGGCAGGCTCCGAAGCGCTGCTGCGCATCTGGTGGGAGCGCCTTCCGGCCTCGGCGCAGGCCCGCGCCGAAGGCAACCGCCTCATCGGTCCCGGGCGGCTGCCGGCGTTGACCCGTTGAAGAAACTCATGCATCATGGATGGTGAAACTGAGTTACACCTGCCCATCGGCAGCATCACCCATGTCCTTCGACCTCGTCTTCTTCGGCGGCACCGGCGACCTCACATGGCGCAAGCTGATGCCGGCCCTTTTCCAGGCCTTCCGCCACGGCAAGCTGCCCCCCGGGGGCCGCATCCTCGCGGTGGCGCGCGACGAGCGCAGCGACGAGGAATACCGCCAGTTCATCAAGGAACGCTTCGTCGAGGTCGAGAAGGCCAAGCGCCCGAGCGACGATGAATTCGCCCGCTTCGCCGCGCTGCTGCACTACCGCCGCATGGACCTGTCACAGCCCGAGCACTACGCGGGGCTGAAGGACTGGATCGATGCCCGCGGCGCCGACACCGTCGTGATGTACCTCGCGACCGCGCCCTACCTCTTCCCCGTCATCTGCGAGCAGCTCGGCGCCGCCGGCCTCAACGGCCCCAAGGTGCGCGTGGTGCTGGAAAAACCGCTGGGCCACGACCTGGCCAGCGCCGAGGCCATCAACCGCGTGGTGCGCTCGGTGTTCGCCGAATCGCAGGCCTTCCGCATCGACCACTACCTGGGCAAGCCCTCGGTGCAGAACCTGATGGCGCTGCGTTTCGGCAATGCGCTGTTCGAGCCGCTGTGGCGGCGCGAGAGCATCGCCAACATCCAGATCACGCTGGCCGAGGCGCTGGGCGTGGGCACCCGCGGCGACTTCTACGACCAGACCGGCGCCTTGCGCGACATGGTGCAGAACCATGCGCTGCAGCTGCTGACGATGATCGCGATGGAGCCGCCGTCCACCAACGACGCCGATGCCATCCGCGACGAGAAGCTGAAGGTGCTGAAGTCGCTGAAGCCCTTCACCGCGGCCAGCGTCGCGCGGGACGTGGTGCGCGGCCAGTACCGCGCCGGCGCCATTGATGGCCAGGGCGTGCCGGGCTACCTTGATGAACAGAAGGTGCCGGCCGGCAGCGCCACCGAGACCTTCGTCGCGCTGCGCACCGAGGTGCAGAACTGGCGCTGGGCCGGCGTGCCGTTCTACCTGCGCACCGGCAAGCGCCTGGCGGCGCGGCATGCGCAGATCGTCGTCAACTTCCGCGAGGTGCCGCATCCCATCTTCCCGGGCTCGGCGCGCGCCAACAAGCTGGTGATCAACCTGCAGCCGGAAGATGGGCTGGAGCTGCACCTGCTGGCAGCCAAAGGGAGCGGCCAGGGCGAGATGCTGGCGCCGGTGTCGCTGGACCTGGACTTCGACAAGGCCTTCCCGACCGAGCGCGTCGGCGCCTACGAGCGCCTGCTGCTGGACGCCATCGCCGGCAAGCTGAACCTCTTCGTGCGCAGCGACGAGCAGGAGCAGGCCTGGCGCTGGGTCGAGCCCATCCTCCATGCCTGGGCCGCCGACCCCGCGGGCCCGCGGCCCTACGCGGCCGGCAGCTGGGGCCCGCCCGCCGCCAGCGCGATGGTGGCGCGCGACGGCTGCACCTGGGACGAAGAGCAATGACCCGCAAAGGGAGCGGCCACGTCCTGAGTGGCACCACGCCGGCTTCCTTGCGAGGAGTCCGGGACGGACGATCCCCGCGCTCCCGGGGCTCACTGGCCGGCCGAGGGGGCAGCCGGCACCTTCGAAAGGCGAAGAGGGACTGACATGAGCATGCTCGAGCGCGTCAAGGCCTCGATGCCGGCTTTGCCACCGGCGGAACAGCGCGTCGCCAAGCTGCTGCTGGCCGACCCGCGCAACTTCGCGATGCTGCCGGTGGGCGAGCTGGCCGAGCGCTCGCACGTCAGCAAGCCCACCGTCGTGCGCTTCTGCCGCAGCGTCGGCTACGACGGACTGGCGGACTTCAAGCTCAAGCTCGCCGGCACCGTGAACGAAGGCGTGCCCTTCGTGCACCGCGCGGTGGACGAGGACGACAAACCCGGCGAGCTCATCATCAAGGTGATCGACAACGCCGTGGCCGCGCTGCTGAAGTACCGCAATGCCGCGGCCGGCCATGCGGTGGAACGCGCGATCGATGCGCTGGCCTCCGCCGGCCAGCAGCACAAGCGCGTGGAGTTCTTCGGCGTCGGCAACTCGGGCATCGTGGCGCAGGACGCGCACCACAAGTTCTTCCGCCTGGGCATCAACACCGCGGCCTGCAGCGACGGCCACGTGCAGGTGATGAGCGCCACCATGCTGGGCGCGGGCGACTGCGCGGTGGTCATCAGCAACTCCGGCCGCAGCCGCGACCTGCTGGATGCCGCCGACATCGCGCGGCGCAAGGGCGCGACGGTGATCGTCATCACCGCCAGCGGCTCACCGCTGGCGCAGTTTGCGCAGGCGCATGGCCAGATCCTGCTGGCCGCCGACCACCCCGAGGACTTTGACCGTTACAGCCCGATGGTGTCGCGGCTGTTGCACCTGACGATCATCGACATCCTGACCACCGGTGTCGCGCTGCGCCTGGGCGCGGGCCTGCGGCCGATGCTGCAGGAGATCAAGCGCAATCTGCGCGCGAAGCGCTACGCCCAGCCGGACTGATGCGTTTGGCAGGCACATGCGCCCTGGCGCCGTAAGGCGGGCGCGTGATGCGCAAGCGCTGCATGGCAGCCTGACTGCCGCGGTGTCGCCGAATGCCTGGACTCAAGCACCCGGCACAGCGGCCGCCGGCTGGGCCGCGATGAGTTCATCCACCCCGTAAAGCTGCGCCAGTTGCGCCAGCTTCGGCGGCGCGCCCACGATCTGCAGCGCCTTGCCGGCCGCCAGCGCCGTGCGCCGGCACTGCAGCAGCACCGCCACCGCCGCGCTGTCGAGGGTCTGCAACCCGGTGGCATCCAGCACCGGGGCGGGGTCGGCCGCAATGGCCCCGAGCAGGCCGGCCAGCGTGGCGCTGGCGTCGGCCAGCGTCAGCGTGGCGGGCAGTGCGATCGAAGCCATGGATGAGCCCCGGGCCTTCAGTTCTTCGGCGCGGCGTTGGTCGCCTTGTTCTTCTCGGCCAGGCGCGTGATCAGCGCATCGAGCCCACCCGCGCTCAGGTCCTTCGCGAACTGGCCCTTGTAGGCCTCGACCAGCCAGAAGCCGCCGACGTTGACGTCGTAGATCTTCCAGCCTTCACCGGCTTTCTCGAGGCGGTAGTCCAGCTGGATCGGCTCGCCCTTGCCGCGCACCTCGGTGCGCACCACGATGTCGTCGCCGTTGGCCGCGCGCAGCGGCTTGACCTGCACTGTCTGGTCCTTCACCTGCGTCAGCGCGCCGGAGTAGGTGTTGATCATCAGCGTCTTGAACTCTTCCAGCATGCGCTTCTGCTGTTCGGGCGTGGCGCTGCGCCATTGCGGGCCAACCGCCATGCTGGTCATGCGCTGGAAGTTGACGTGCGGCATCACCTTGCCGTCGACCAGCGTGCGGATGCGCGAGACATCGCCGTTCTGGATGGCCTTGTCGGCCTTCACCGCATCGATCACTTCGTTGGACAGCTGCTTCACGAAGGCATCGGCGGCCACCGGCTCCGCATGCAGTGCCGGCACCGTGAACGCGGCGGCCGTCAGCGCCAGGGCGGAAATCCAAGTACGTCGCAACATTCAGTCATCCTTTCAAGAGGGGCCGGGTTGGTATCGGCCCGTCACTCAACGCGCCAGGGCCCGGGTGGGACCACCGCGCGGCCGCCGGGTTTGTTTCACTTTGCCGGCGGCGGTTCCTCTTCGTCGGGCGGATCGCCGTCGTAGACCAGGCTGCGCCGGCGGGAGAGATAGGCATCACGCAGCAGGATGTACTTGTCCAGCGCCACGTCGTCCAGCACCTTGGTCGCGTTGAGCAGCTTGCTGCGGGTGTTGATCACCGACAGCACCGTCGTGCCGTTCTGGTCGCGCACCTCCTTGAAGGCGATGTTGGCCGGCGAGGCCTTGAAGTCGATCGGCAGCGCGGCCGTGTCACGCAAGGTGGAGGGGCCCAGCAGCGGCAGCACCAGGTAGGGTCCGCTGCCCACACCCCACACGCCCAGTGTCTGGCCGAAGTCCTCGGTCTGCTTCGACAGGCCGGCTTCCCCCGCAATGTCGAGGAAGCCCGCGAGGCCGAAGATCGAGTTCGTCACCACCCGCATGCCCATCTCCAGGGCCGGCTTGGGCTTGGCCTGCAGCAGCAGGTTGACGGTGGACCAGACGTCGCCGAGGTTGCCGAACATGTTGTCGATGCCGGTGCGGATGAACTCCGGCACCACCGCCTGGTAGCCGCGCGCCACCGGCTTCAGCACCGCGGCGTCAACCGCTTCGTTGAAGCCATAGATGCGCCGGTTCAGGCGTTCCCAGGGGTCGGACTTGTGGGTGCCCATCGCCGCGTCGTCGGCGGAGGCGGCATCGCCAGAACCGCCGCCCGAGCCGCCACCCGCAGCGCCGCCGGTGGCAGGCACGGTGCCGCAGGCAGCCAGCGCCAGCAGCAGCAGCACCGCGGCCAGGCGGCGCAGGAAAGCCATCGGGGCGGCGCTCACTTCGGACCCTCCTGCGCGCCCGCGCCGGCGCCCGCGTCGGCGGCCTTGCTGAACAGGAACTGGCTGATCAGGTTCTCCAGCACCACGGCGGACTGCGTCTGCTTGATGACGTCGCCGGCGACGAAGTTCTTCTCATCGCCGCCCGGCTCGAGGCCGATGTACTGGTCGCCCAGCAGGCCGGAGGTGAGGATCTTGGCCGAGCTGTCCTTCGGGAACACGAAGTGCGAGTCGATCTCCAGCGTGACCACGCCCTGGTAGGTCTTGGGGTCCAGGCCGATCTTGGTCACCCGCCCCACCGAGACGCCCGCGCTGCGCACCGGCGCCCGCACCTTCAAGCCGCCGATGTTGTCGAAGCGCGCCGACAGCTTGTAGCTGTCGTGCTTGCCGAAGTTCGCGAGGTTGGCGGCCTTCAATGCCAGGAACAGCAAGGCCAGCACGCCGAGCAGCACGAACAGCCCGACCATGGTCTCGATTCCCTTTTTGCCCATGTCTTTCTCCGTTAGGTCAGGGCTTCGAGAACATCAGCGCGGTGAGGATGAAGTCCATCCCCAGCACCGCGAGCGACGAAAACACCACCGTGCGCGTCGTCGCGTAGGCCACGCCTTCGGGCGTGGCTTGCGTCTCGTGCCCCTGGTACAGCGCGACGAAGGTGCAGATCACCCCGAACACCGCGCTTTTGACAATGCCGTTGCCGATGTCGCGCACCAGGTCGACCCGCGATTGCTGGATCGACCAGAAGCTGCCGGCATCGATGCCGATCAGGCCCACGCCCACGGCCCAGGCACCGAGGATGCCGATGGTGGAAAACAGGATCGCGAGGATCGGCATGGCGACCATGCCGCCCAAAAGACGCGGTGCCAGCACGCGGGCGCGCGGGTCGATGGCCATCAGCTCCATCGCGGACAGCTGCTCGCCCGCCTTCATCAGGCCGATCTCCGCCGTCAGCGAGGTTCCGGCGCGGCCGGCGAACAGCAGCGCCGTGACCACGGGACCCAATTCGCGCACCAGCGACAGGTTGATCACCAGGCCCAGCGAATCCGCCGCGCCATACGGCAACAGCGCGTAGTACATCTGCAGGGCCAGCACGAAGCCCACCGCCATGCCCGACGCGAGGATGATGACCAGCGAGCGGTTGCCGATGGAGTGGATCTGCGTGACGACCAGCATCGGCCGCCGCAGCGCGGCGGGCAGCGCCTTCATCAGCTCGATGAAGAACAGCGTGCCGTGCCCCCAGCCGCGCAGGGAAACGAGCGTGCGTGCGCCGATCAGGGCCAGCCAGTTCATGCGTTAGCCTGCAGGCCGAAATCCTGCGCGAGCGCCGGCGCGGGGTAATGGAACTTGACGGGCCCGTCGGGCTCGCCGCGCACGAACTGCCGCACCTCGGGATCGGTGGAGGCCATCAGTTCAGCCGGCGTGCCCTGGGCGACGATGCGGCCCTGCGCCGCCATCAGCACCACGTGGTCGCTGATCGCCATGCACTCGGGCACGTCGTGCGAGACGACGAGCGAGGTGGCGCCGGTGATGTCGTTCAACGAACGGATCAGCTTGGCGGCCACGCCCATCGAGATCAGGTCGAGGCCGGCGAAGGGCTCGTCGTACATGATCAGTTCGGGGTCCAGCGCAATGGCCCGCGCCAGCGCAATGCGGCGCGCCATGCCGCCCGACACCTCGGAGATGCGCAGTGGTGCCGCGCCGCGCAGGCCCACGGCATTCAGCTTCATCAGCACGATGTCGCGGATCAGCGGCTCGGGCAGGTCGGTCATCTCGCGCAGCGGGAAGGCGACGTTCTCGAACACGCTCAGGTCGGTGAACAGGGCGCCGAACTGGAACAGCATGCCCAGGCGGCGGCGCAGGCGGTACAGCTGCTGGCGGTCACGGGCGTTGACGACTTCGCCGTCGAAGACCACGCGGCCCTTCGTGGCCGCATGGACGCCGCCGATCAGCCGCAGCAATGTCGTCTTGCCGCAACCCGAGCCGCCCAGAATGGCCGTGACCTTGCCGCGCGGAAAGCGCAGGCTCACGTCGTTCAGGATGCTGCGACTGGCGTCGTAGCCGAACGTGACGTGGTCGATCTCGATCAGTGTGTCGGGGGAATTCAAGGGTCAGGCGGCCGGGCCACCGGGCCCTTCAACGTGCGAAATCATTGTCGCACGTGACGTTTTCCCGTAAGGACTTGCACCGATGCGGGCCGGCGAACACGCGTGCCGCCGGCCCCGTTCAGGTGGTTTGCGTGGCACCCGAACAACGGGGCCGACGCGCAGCGCCTCAGCGCGGCAGCGTGGTGCTGCCCATCAGGTACTCGTCCACCGCGCGCGCAGCCTGCCGGCCCTCGCGGATGGCCCACACCACCAGCGACTGCCCGCGCCGCATGTCGCCCGCGGCGAACACTTTCTCGACGTTGGTCTTGTACGACGCGACGCCGTCGGTGGCCGCGCGCGCATTGCCGCGCGCATCCTTGTCGACACCGAAGGCATCGAGCACCGTCGCCACCGGGTTCACGAAGCCCATCGCCAGCAGCACCAGGTCGGCCTTCCATTCCTTCTCGGTGCCGGGCACCTCGGTCATCTTGCCGCCCTGCCATTCGAGCTGCACCGTCTTCAGGCCGACGACGCGGCCCTTGTCCTTGCCGGTGCCGGCGATGAATTCCTTGGTGGCGATGGCGAAGGTGCGCTCGCAGCCTTCTTCATGGCTGGAGCTGGTGCGCAGCTTGTACGGCCAGTAGGGCCAGGTCAGCGGGCGGTTCTCTTCTTCCGGCGGCATCGGCATCAGCTCGAACTGCGTGACGCTGGCCGCGCCATGGCGGTTGCTGGTGCCCACGCAGTCGCTGCCGGTGTCGCCACCGCCGATCACGATGACGTGCTTGCCGTCCGCGCGGATCTGGCCCTTCACCTTGTCGCCGGCCACCACCTTGTTCTGCTGCGGCAGGAACTCCATCGCGAAATGCACGCCGTCGAGCTCACGGCCCGGCACCGGCAGGTCGCGGCTCTGCTCGGCGCCGCCGGTCAGGATGACGGCATCGAACTGCGCCTTCAGCTCGTCGGCCGAGATGATTTCCTTGGCATCGTTCGTGACCTTGCTGCCCTCGGGCAGGTGACCCACCAGCACGCCGGTGCGGAAGACCACGCCCTCGGCCTGCATCTGCTCCACGCGGCGGTCGATGTGCGACTTCTCCATCTTGAAGTCGGGGATGCCGTAGCGCAGCAGGCCGCCGATGCGGCTGTTCTTCTCGAACACCGTCACGTCGTGGCCGGCGCGCGCCAGCTGCTGCGCGGCCGCGAGGCCCGCGGGGCCGGAACCCACCACCGCCACCTTGCGCCCGGTCTTGGCCTTGGGCGGCTGCGGCTTGACCCAGCCTTCGGCCCAGGCGCGATCGATGATGGCGTGCTCGATCGACTTGATGCCGACCGCGTCGTCATTGACGTTCA
>CBIHPZ010000029.1:0-15270 GCA_966211865.1 uncultured Aquabacterium sp. | reverse complement strand
GGCGCATCAGGTGGCGCATCAGGTGGCGCTCCCGCGAAAGGACAAGCCTGATGGCCTGGTTCAAGAACGACAACGCCGCACCCGCGCTGCGCCCCGACGACCTGGCCTACGTCTCGCTGCAGCGCGCCGCCACGGTGGTGGAACCGGCGCGCGCCGCCAGCTGGGCCATCTACCTGATGCTGGCCGCGCTGGCCGCGGCCGTTGCCTGGGCCGCGCTGGCGCGGGTGGAGATGATCACGCGCGGCGATGCCCGCGTGATTCCGGAAGGCCGCGAGCAGGTCATCGCCAGCCTGGAAGGCGGCATCCTGCGCGAGCTGCTGGTGCGCGAAGGCGATGCGGTGAAGGCCGGCCAGCCGCTGGCGCTGCTGGACCCGACGCGTGTGGAAGCCGTGCAGGCCGAAGGCCAGGCCCGGCGCCTGGCGCTGCGTGCGGCGATTGCCCGCGCCACCGCCGAGAGCACCGGCCAGCCGCTGCGCTTCGACGCCGAGCTGAAGGACGCCAAGGACGCGCGCGGCCCGGTGGCGGCCGAGACCGCTTCGTTCCAGACACGCCAGAAGGCGCTGCAGGAAGCCGTGGCCATCACGCAGCGCAGCCTGGGCTTGCTGGAAAAGGAACTGGCGGTGGCGGAGAGCATGTCCGCCAAGGGCCTGATGAGCGAGGTGGAGGTGATGCGCGTGCGGCGCCAGGTGAACGACCTGAACCTGCAGGTGCAGGAACGCCTGAACCGCCACCGCCAGGACGCCAGCGTGGAACTGGCCCGCCTGCAGACCGAGCTGGCGCAGCTGGACGAGAACCAGGTGGTGCGCGACGACGCGGTGAAGCGCACCACGCTGGTCTCGCCGGTGAACGGCCTCGTCAAGCAGATCCGCACCCACACCGTGGGCGGCGTGGTCGGCGGCGGCGCGCCGCTGATGGAAATCGTGCCGGTGGGCGACAAGGTGCTGGTGGAGATGCGCGTGAAGCCGGCCGACATCGGCTTCCTGCGGGTGGGCCAGGCCGCCGAGGTGAAGCTGAGTGCGTACGAATTCACGGTCTACGGCAGCCTGTCGGGCAAGGTGGTGACCATCAGCCCGGATGCGCTGGGCGACCCCGAGCGCGCGCAGGCGACCGACGGCACCTGGTACCGCGCGCTGGTGGAGGCCGACCGTTCGAGCCTGCAGGCCGGCGGCAAGCCGCTGGCGGCCATTCCCGGCATGACCGGCACGGCCGAGGTCAACGTGGGCGAGCGCACGGTGCTGAGCTATCTGCTGCGGCCCATGCTCAAGGCCCGAGAGGCGTTCCAGGAGCGATGAACGGCGGTGGAAGGGCTTCGCCCCCCTAAGCTGTCAATGGATTTGCGGGCCGCTGACGACGGGAATCCGCGTTAGCACCGTGGCGCGGAATGCGCCGCGCGGCGAGGATGCCCGCATGTCCACAGCCGCCACGCCCCCCGCTTCGTTCGACGCCGTGATCTTCGACTGCGACGGCGTGCTGGCCGACAGCGAAGGCATCACCACCCGCGTGCTGGCGGAAATGGTGCAGCTGCTGGGCTGCCCGCTCAGCGTGCAGGAAGTGCGGCGGCGCTTCACCGGCGTGCCCATGGCCGAGGTGGTGAAGACCTTGCAGGCCAAGCTGGGCCACGACCTGCCGACCATCTGGCATACGCAGTTCCATGCGCGACGGGCCGAGGCCTTCCGGCGCGAATTGCGCGCCGTTCCCGGCGTGCAGGCGCTGTTGCAGGCGCTGGCCGCGGCCGGCCTGCCGGTGGCCGTGGCCTCGGGGGCCGAGCGCGACAAGGTGGTGTCCAACCTCAAGATCATCGGCCTGGACCGCTTCTTCGGCGTGCAGGTCTTCACCGGGTCGGACGTGGCGCACAGCAAGCCCGCGCCCGACGTGTACCTGCTGGCCGCGAAGTCGCTGGGCGTGGATCCCGCGCGCTGCGCCGTGGTCGAAGACTCCGCCACCGGCGTGCGCGCCGGCGTGGCGGCCGGGATGACGGTGTTCGGCTACGCGGTGGACACCCCCGCCGACGACCTGCGCGCCGCCGGTGCGTTCGCGCTGGCCGGGTCCATGCGCGAGGTGGCCGAACTGCTGGGCGTCGGACTCACGCTGGCGTGAACCCGCTGCGGCGGGCGCCGGCGTTCACAGCAGCGACGACGCGCTGAGCTTCAGCTTCAGGTCCAGCCGCGAGCCGCGCTGGATGGTGGCCTCGATGCGCTTCGCCCGTTCCGCGGCCGAGAGGGCAGGGTCGTTGTTGATGGCCTGGCGCGCCTTGAACATCTCCAGGTCGGCCACCGTCACCAGCTGCCGGTTGCTGGACTGGCGGAAGCCCGAGAGGTTGTTCAGCCGCTCCAGCACCTGCCGTTCATCGGGCTGCGCGCCGAAGCTGGTGGTGAACTGCAGGATGCGCCGCCGCAGCGCCGGCGCCAGGCTGGTCTTCCACACCAGCGGCGACTGCGGGATCAGCGGCGATTCCCAGATCACCCGCACCTGTTTCGCGAGCGCCGGGAATTCCTTGGCGAAGAACTGCAGTTCCTCGTTGTTGGCGGTGGCGATGTCGGCCTCGCCCTGCGCCACCGCCTTCAGGTTGCCCTGGTGGCTGCCGTTGCTGACGCGCTTGAAGATGGCCCGCACGTCGTTGACGCCGTTCTTCTGGAACGCGAAGTAGCTGGGCACCAGGTGGCCGCTGGCGCTCTTGGGATCGCCGTCGGCGAAGTGCAGGCGCTTGGCGTCGCCCAGCGCATCGGCCAGCGAACCCAGCTTCGAATCGGCCGGCACCACCAGCACCGAATGGAAGCCGGTGCTGCCGTCCTTGGTGACCATCTGCGCGAAGACCGCGCCGGCGCCGGACTCCACCACCTCCAGCGCCGGGCCATTGCCCATCCAGCCCAGGTCGACGTCACCGCGCTTGAACGCGGCCACCAGCTCGGCCTGGTCGCTGAAGGTGCGCAGGTCCACCGGCTGGGCCAGCGCACCGGCCAGGCGGTCGACGAAGGGCGCCCAGTTGGCGCGGGTCTGCTCGGCGGCGCGCGGGGTGATCAGCGCGAAGACGAGCCTCGTGTCCGCCCGCGGTGCGCTGGTTTGCGCGGGCACCGCGCCGGCCCCGAAAGGCGCCAGCGCGGCGAGCATGAACTGTCGGCGGATCATGGGCATGAGCAGCTCCTTCCCCCGGCGCGGCGGCCGGTGGTGGCGGGACGGTTGATGGAGGGACGGCGCGGCCGCTGGCCGCGTGCTTCAGGTGCTAGCCGGGCACCACGGACACACCCCGGCCGGTGAGGCTCAGCGTCACGGTGTCGCCGCTGGCCCAGTCTTGCGCCGTGTCGGCGGAGACGACGAAGATGGGCCCGAGCCCGGTCTCCACCGTCAGTTCGTGGAAGCTGCCGAGGTAGGCCTGCTTGGAGACGATGCCGGCCAGGCCGCCGCCGGTGCCGCGGTCGCTGGCATCGCCACCGTCCTTGATCACCCAGGCCTCGGGCCGGATGGCGGCTTTCACAGGCCCTGGCTTCACCGGGTGGCGCGGTCGCAGCCACAGCGGGCCCACGCGCACGCTGCCGTCGTCCATCGCCTCGCCGGGGAAGAGCATGGCCTCGCCCATGAAGCCGGCCACGAATTCGCTGCCCGGCCGCTCGTACAGGTCCTGCGGCGTGCCGGCCTGGGCGATGACGCCGTGCTCCATCACGATGATCTGGTCGCTCACCGCCAGCGCCTCGCTCTGGTCGTGGGTCACGTAGGCCACGGTCAGCCCCAGGCGGCGCTGGATGGCGCGGATCTCCTCGCGCATGCTGCGGCGCAGGCGCGCGTCCAGGTTCGACAGCGGTTCGTCGAACAGCATCACCGACGGCTCCAGCACCAGCGATCGGGCCAGCGCCACGCGCTGCTGCTGGCCGCCGGAGAGTTCGCCCGGCATGCGCTTGTCATAGCCCGCCAGGCCCACCAGCGCCATCGCCTTGCGGGCGCGGTCGGCCACGTCCTGCGCCGACACCCCGCTCACGCTGAGGCCGTAGCCCACGTTGTCGATCACGCTCATGTGCGGGAAGAGCGCGTAGCTCTGGAACACCATGCTCACGTTGCGCTCGGCCGGACCCAGGGTGGTCACGTCCTCGCCGTCGATCAGGATCTGGCCGCCATTCGGCGATTCCAGCCCCGCGATCATGCGCAAGGTGGTGGTCTTGCCGCAGCCCGAGGGGCCCAGGATGGTGGTGAGCTTGCCCTTGGCCACGGTGAAGCTGATGCCCTTGACCACCAGCGGCGAGCGCTCGCCGCCGTAGCGCTTGGTGACGTTGCGGAACTCGATGCCGGGCGGGGCCGCGGGTGCGGCGTCGGCGGGGCGGTGATAACTTTTATTGCGTGCGTCCATGGGAATTGCTCACTCGGCGGCCGCGCGGCGGCCGAGCTTGCGCTCGCCGACGGCCAGTTGGATCAGGGCGGTGACGGTCGACATCAGCACGATCAGCACCGTGCAATAGGCCAGGGCGACGCCATAGTCGCCGTTGCCGACGCGGCCGATGATGTAGGTGGTGGCCAGCTCGTTCTCGGCGGTGACCAGGAAGATCACGGCCGACACGGTGGTCATCGAGCGCACGAAGCTATAGACCAGCGCCGCCACCAGCGCGGGCTTCAAGAGCGGCAGCACCACGCGCCGCAAGGTGGTGGTGGTGCTGGCGCGCAGCATCACCGAGGCTTCGTCCAGCGACTTGTCCAGCTGCTTGAAGCTGGCCGTGCCCGCGCGCACGCCCACCGGCAGGTTCCGGAAGACGAAGCACAGCACGATGATGAGGCCGGTGCCCGTCAGCTCGAAGGGCGGCACGTTGAAGGCCAGGATGTAGCTGACACCGAGCACCGTGCCGGGGATGGCGAAGGCCAGCAGCGCCGCGAACTCGAAGGCGCCTTGCCCACGGAACTTCGTCCGCGCCAGCAGCCACGAGATCAGGAGGCCGATGGCCGCGCAGATGGGCGCCGCGATGCCCGCCAGCTTGATGGTGGTGAAGAGCGAGTTCCAGGCCGTGCCGGCCCACACCATGCCGTGGTCGCCGAACTGCAGGTCGAACGCGGTGCGGAAATGCGCCAGCGTGGGCGTGTAGTCGCGGCCCCAGGTCTGCACCAGGCCACCGGCGAAGGCGAACAGGTACACCACCACCGTGAACGCCAGCCACGGCATGGCCACGCCGTGGCACAGGCGCCGCACCAGCGGCGGCAGCGGCATGGGCACGCCCGCGTCACCCTTGCCCGAGACGGTGGTGAAGCTGGAGCGCCCCAGCACCTGCTGCTGCAGGAAGAACACCACCAGCGCAAAGGCCGCCAGCACCAGTGCCAGCGAGGCGGCGTGGCCGGGGTCGATCTGCGCGCCGACGATGGCGGTGAAGATCTCGGTGGACAGCACCGCGAAGTCGCCGCCGACGACGATGGGGTTGCCGAAGTCGGCAATGCTCTCGATGAAGCCGACCAGGAAGGCGTTGACCAGGCCGGGCTTCAATAACGGCAACGTGACGCGGCGGAAGGTGCGCATGCGGCTGGAGCGCAAGGTGAGGGCGGCTTCCTCCAGCGACGGGCTGATGCCCTGCACCACGCCGCGCATGATCAGGAAGGCGATGGGCGTGAACGCGAAGAGCTGCGCCAGCCACACGCCGAAGGCGCCGTAGAACCAGCGCGTGGGCGCCACGCCGAAGGCCCATTCCATCGCCTGGTTCACCAGGCCCGAGCGGCCGAAGAGCAGGATGAGGCCCAGGCCGACGACGAAGGGCGGCGTGATGATGGGCAGCAGTGCCAGCACGTTCAGCGGCTTCTGCAGGCGGCGCGCGCCGCGTTCGGCGATCAACGCGATCATGGTGCCCAGCACCGTGGTGCCGGCGGCGGTGAGCAGGCCCAGGGCCAGCGTGTTCCAGGCCACGCCGCAGCTGCGGCCGCCCGGGCCCAGGCAACCCAGGCCCCAGACGCGGCCGGTGCCCAGGCGCTCGGCCACCAGGCCGGGGGCGAAGCGGCCGGCCTCGTCGAAGAAGGCACCCATCAGCGCCGTGCCCACCGGGTAGGCGATGAACAGCAGCAGCAGCGTGGCGCACACCACCACCGCCGAGGCGATGAAGAGATCACCCCGGAAGTAGCCCAGCCGCGCCAGGCCCGCGCCCAGCAGCATCAGCAGCGCGAACAGCACCACCACGCCGCCCCAGCCCACGCCCTGCTGGCCCAGCGCCAGGCCGCCGAAGACGGGCGCCAGCCAGTCGTGCGACCAGCCGCGCGCCCCGATCAGGAAGCCGCTGGCCATCAGCCCCAGCAGGCCCAGCGTGGCGCCCGCCACCAGCCACCCGCCCTGGCGCCGGCCCGGCGGCAGCAGGGCGCCGGCACCGGCCAGCAGCAGCGCGAAGAAGCCGCTGAAGAGCCAGGTGCGGCCGTGCATGATGGCCTGCGTGAGGCCGTTGGCCGTCTCGGCGCCGCTGAAAAGGCGGGGAATGGCCGAGCCCAGGCTGCCCTGTTGCATGAAATACCAGGGCAGCAGCAGGTACGCCGCCAGGCCCAGCAGCACCCAGCCATGGATGGCGCGCTGCGTTCGTTCGGTGAAGCGAGTCTTCATGGAATGACGCGTCTTTTCGGTGATATGCGGCGCATCAGTCCTGGTTGCTCACCGTGCGCTGCCAGCGGAAGATGAGGCGGCGGCGCTCGGTGGCCTTGCCGTACTTGGCGTAGTCGTAGTCGATCAGCTTGACCTTCTTGAAGTCGGGGATGCGCGGGTCGATGGGCGTGGCCTTGTTCGACGGCGCCTGGAAGGACTTGGCCGCGGCACCGAACTGCTGGGCCTGCGGCGTCAGCGCCCATTCGTAGAAGCGCTTGGCGCTTTCCAGGTTGGGCGCGCCCTTGACGATGGACATCGAACCGATCTCGGCGCCCGTGCCGTCGGCCGGCGTGGTGTTCTCCACCGGGAAGCCCTGCAGCTTCTCGGCGGTGGCGTCGTGCACGAAGGTGATGGCGATGGTGGCCTCGCCGCGGCCCACCGCGTGGATGGGGCCGGTGCCCGAGCGCGGGTAGGTGGAGATGTTCTTGTGCAGCTTGGCCAGGTAGTCGTAGGCCTGGTCCTCGCCCATCAGCTGCACCAGCGTGGCGATCATCGTGTAGGCGGTGCCGCTGGAGGTGGGGTTGGCCACCTGCACCTCGCCCTTGTATTCAGGCTTCAGCAGGTCGGCCCAGGTCTTGGGGGCGGGCAGCTTCTTCTTGGCCAGCAGCTCGGTGTTGTAGCCAAAGCCCAGCGGGCTGGAGTAGATGCCCACGGTGCGGTACTTGGCCTGCTCGGCCTGGCGCTGGGCCCAGGGGTGCAGCTGCGCGAGGGACGGCGACTTGTATTCCATGCTCAGTTCCTGCTCGGCGGCCAGCAGGTGGGGGTCGCCTGTGCCGCCGAACCAGACGTCGGTCTTGGGGTTGGAGCGCTCGGCCATCAGCTGCGCCAGCGCCTCGCCCGAGCCCTTCTGCACCATGTTCACCTTGATGCCGGTGGTCTTGGCAAAGGTGGTCTGGGCCAGGTTGCACCACTCGGCGGCGGCCGAGCAGATGACGTTGAGGCGGGCTTCCTGGGCCTGGGCCGACGTGGCAAGGCCGAGGGCCAGGGCGGCGGTCGCGAGCAAGGAGCGGGGATTCATGCTTGATTCCTATTGGGGTGCGTGGAATGGTCACTGCAGCCGGACCGGCACGGGGCCGGCGGCTTCAGCGCGCGAAACGCTGGGCGGGGTCGCGAGTCCCGCCGGCGCGAACAGGTCGAGCGCGCGCGCGTCGGCGGCGCGCGGCTCGGCGATGAGGGGACCGTCGGCACGGCTGCTGAGCACCGTGACGCCGCGTCTTTCAAGCGATAGGGTGACGGGCGCGCCGGGCTGGTGCAGCGCCTCGGCATGGTGGGTGCTGACGAAGAGCTCGCCGATGTCGGTGTCCACCGTGTACTCGCTGCAGCGGCCCAGGTAGGCGCAGCGCAGGATGCGGCCGGGCAGGCCGGGGCCGCTGCCCACGGGCAGGATGCGCCAGGCCTCGGGCCGCACCATCAGCCGCAGCCAGCGCGCGCCGGCGGGGATTTGCAGCGGCAGGTTCAGGCGCCACGCGTCGGCCATGCCCGGCCCGCCGGCCACGATGCGGCCGTCCTCGTCCAGGCTCACGTCGATGATGCTGGCGTCGCCCATGAAGGCGGCCACGAATTCGCAGTTGGGCTGCTCGTACACCGCGCGCGGCGTGCCCACCTGCAGCAGGCGGCCCTCGTTCATCACCGCCACGTGGTCGCTCAGCGCCATCGCCTCGCGTTCGTCGTGGGTGACGTAGGCCATGGTCAGCTGCAGGCGCTGCTGCAGCGCACGGATCTCGTCGCGCATCTGGCGGCGCAGGCGGTCGTCCAGGTTGGACAGCGGCTCGTCCAGCAGCACCACCTGCGGCTGCAGCACCAGCGAACGGGCCAGCGCCACGCGGTGTTCCTGGCCGCCGGACAGCTCGCCCACCAGCCGCTGTCCGAAGCCGCCCAGGCCCACCATCTCCAGCACCGCGGTGGCGCGCTGGCGGGCGCTGCGCTCGTCCAGGCCCGAGGCGGTGAGGCCGAAGCTGACGTTGCCCAGCACGTCCAGGTGCGGGAACAGGGCATCGTTCTGGAACAGCAGGCAGACGTTGCGGTCCTCGGCGTCCTGGTCCGTCACGTCGCGCCCGCCGATGAAGACGCGGCCGGACGTGGGTTTCTCCAGCCCCGCGGCCATGCGCAAGAGCGTGGACTTGCCGCTGCCCGACGGCCCCAGCAGGGTGGTGAGTCGGCCGCGCGGCAGGGTGAGGCTGAAGTCGCGCACGGCGCAGGTGCCGTCTTGGAAGCGCTTGGTCACGCCGTCAAACGCCAGCTCAGCCATGGCGCGCCTCCTGCGCCTGCGCCGCGGCCGGCACCACCGTGCCATCAGCCAAAGGACGCGGCCAGCGCACCACCGCATCCACGCCGATCACCAGCCCGGCCTCGATGCGGTTGAAGAGGTCGACGCTGGCGTTCATCGACTCGGCGATCTGCCGGCAGATGGACAGCCCCAGGCCGATGCCGGTGCCGCCGCGCGCGACGTTGAAGGGCACGAAGAGGCGTCCCAGCACGTCCTCGTCCACGCCGCCGCCGTGGTCCCACACCACCATCTCCACCTCGTGCTTCAGCTGCCGCACGACGATGCCCAAGGCGCCGCCCTTGCGCGAATGGTGGATGGCGTTGGACAAGAGGTTCTTCACCAGCTCGCCCAGCAGCCACGCATCGGTGCGCAGGGTGATGGGCAGGGCCTGCAGCGAGAAGTCCAGGCGCTTGCGCGCGATCAGCGGCGCGAATTCCACCGCCACGTCGCGCGCCACCTGCTCCAGCGAGACGTCGTGCCAGTTGCCGCGCCGCACCAGCTGCTCCGTCTTCGCCATGGCCAGCAGCTGGTTGGTCAGGCCCGTGGCCCGTTCGATCGTGCCGAGCATCAGCGGCAGCGTGTCGGCGACGTCGGTCTGCCCCTGCATCAGGCCCTGCACCTGCGTGCGCAGCACCGCGATGGGCGTGCGCAGCTGGTGCGAGGCATCGGTGAGGAACTTGCGCTGCTGGTCGATCGAATCCTGCTGCGCCTGCAGCAGCTCGTTCAGCGCGCTCACCATCGGCACCAGTTCCTCCGGGCGGTGCTCGGTGACGAGGGTCAGGTCCTGCGTGCGGCGCTGGCGCAGTTCACGCGCCAGCTGGTCCAGCGGGCGCAGGCCCAGGCGGATGACCAGCCACACCAGGCCCAGCATGATGGCCAGGCGCACGGCCTGGCGCATGACCGTCTGCAGCAGCAGCTCGCGCTCGGCGGCCTCGCGCGCGGCGATGGGCTCGGCCACCTGCACCACCACCGGCCGTGCTTCGGTGTGCACCAGCAGGTCGTCGCGCACCGCGGCCACGCGCAGGCGTTCGGGTCCTTGCTGCAGGTCGTACACGTCCGGAAGGGCGGGGCCGTGCGAGCCGAGGCTGGCCGGTGCGGGTGGCAGCGTGGCGTCGCCGCCCAGCGCGCGGCCCTGGTCATCGCTGACGCGGTAGCGCAGCTTCGGCAGCTCGGCCGCGCCGCCCACGCCCACCTCCTCGCGGAACACGTTCAGCGGGATCTTCGACGGGTCGGCATCGAAGGCGCGCAGCGAGCGCAGGTAGCCCGCGGCGATGCGGCCCAGCGCGCGGTCGCGGCTGTCGCCCAGCTGGCGCGCGGCCTGACGGTACGCGAGCGCACCATCGGTGATGGCCAGCAGCGCCAGCAGCAGCGCGATGGCCACGGTCATGAAGCCGCGGATCGAACGCCAGCGCGCCGGCAGGCCGTGCGGCCAGGGATTCAGCAGCGGCAGCTTCATGTGCCGTCGTCTTCCCGGTCGACGATGGCCTCGTCGATCAGCAGGTAGCCGACGCCGCGCAGGGTCATCACCTCCGCCGCGCTGCCGGCGATGCGCTTGCGCACGCGGTACACCAGCACCTCGATGGCGTCGGTGGAGGTCTCGGTGTCGCTGCCGAACACGGCCTCGCGCAGGGCGTCCTTGGTCACCACCTCGCCGCGCTGCCACATCAGGCACTTCAGCAGCGCGGCCTCGCGCGGCGGCATGTCCAGCGGGCGCAGGCCGTTGTAGAAGAGGCCGGTCTTGGGGTTCAGCCGCAGGCTGCCGCAGGTGGGTTCGTACTCGCGGTGGCTGCGGCGGATCAGCGCCATCAGCCGCGCCTGCAGCTCGTTCAGGTCGAAGGGCTTGGCCAGGTAGTCGTCGGCGCCCACGTTGAGGCCGGTCACCTTGTCTTCGGTGGCGCCGCGTGCGGTGACCACCAGCACCGGCGTGGTGGACGCGCCGTCGCGCAGCCGCTCGATGACCTCCAGCCCGTCGATGCCGGGCAGCCCCAGGTCCAGCACGATGGCATCGAAGCGGTCGCGCCGCGCCAGCACCAGCGCCTCGTAGCCATCGGCGCAGCACACCAGGCGAAAGCCCAGCGGCGCCAGCACCTTGCTCAGTGCGTTGGAGAGGTCGAGGTCGTCTTCAACCAGCAGGATCTTCATGCCTGATGCTCGCGCGCGGTCCGCTTGCCCGGTGCTAAAGGGAAACCCGGAAGCCCGCGGCGGAACCCAGGGAGGCGGGCGGGATGGCCCAGCTGCCGGCTTCATCGGGCGGCGCGGGCTGCGCCGACGGCATGCCCAGCATGATTTCGAAGCGCGCGCCGTGGCCGGGACGGCCCAGCGCGCGAATGCAGCCGCCGTGCTGCTCGACGATGCGCTTGACCAGCGACAGGCCGAGCCCCGTCCCCTCGAATTCCGCCTGGTCGTGAAGGCGCGCAAAGGGCTGGAAGAGTCGCGCGGCCTGCGCTTCGTCGAAGCCGGCGCCGTTGTCCTCCACCACCACCGCCTGCAGGTCGGCACAGCGCCGCAGGCTCACGCTGATGCGCGGCGCCTGGGCATGGCGGGTGTACTTCACCGCGTTGGACAGCAGGTTGCGCATCAGCAGGTCGACGTGGGAGGCGCTGCCGTGCAGCACCATGCCGGGGTCGATGTGCCAATCGATCGGCGCGCGGTGCTGCAGCGGCCCCCGGCCGCCTTGCAGCGGCGCGGCGGCGGCCTGGGCTTCGAGCTGGCCGCGCAGGGTTTCGCACAGCGCGCTCAGGTCCACGGCGGCAATGCGCAGCGGCGCCAGGCCCTGGCGCGCCACGTCCAGCAACTCCTGCACCGTGGCGCGCATGCGCTGCGCCGCACTCAATTGCAATTGCAGCCACTTGCCGCGATCGGATTCGGATTGGGTGGCATTGCCTTGCAGCATCAATTCGGCAATGGCTTCCACCTGGCCAATGGGCGTCGCCATTTCATGCGCCAGGTCGCGGGCAAAGGCATCCAGTTCGCGGTTCGATTGCTCCAGTGCCGCCGTGCGCTCGGCCACCGCCCGTTCCAGGGCCGATTCGAGCACCCGGTCGCGCAGGCAGGCCGAGGACCAGGCCGCCGGGCGGGAGACCGCGCCGGCCGACGCCGGAAAGCCCGGCAGTGCCTTCAGGCACTGGGGGGCATGGGTGGCGGTGCATGGTGTCGCTTGGCTGCTGCTCATGACACTTCTCCTGGTACGGAACCGTCTCCCATGTCGCCTGTCACGCACGAACTTCGTGTTGTGTGGCTTCATCTTCGGCGCAAAGGCCCTGCGCCCGCAGCGGGGGTTGCACCACGAATCCTTGACAGGATCGCGACAGGTTTCGAATCGGCGGGCACAGCCCGGTGCGGGGTGATAACGCATGAAGTGGGCGTCAAGTGGCGTGGGCGGCCCGGTTCTCGCGGTGCAGCATGGGCTGCGCTTCGGTCCGACGCCGGCACGTGGGGCAGGGCGCTTTGCGTCCGCCATCCACCGTCTTGCGTAAGTGGGTTGCCGGTGGACCGCCGGGGCGCCTGGCGCGCCCCCGGCGGCTGGCCGGAGTTCCGCGTGGGCGGCCGCCGTGGCCGCACCGCGTTCCTGTAACCTGCCGGCCTCATGAATGCCCCGCTTGCCCCCGCCCGCACCAATGAAGAACTGGCCCGGCTGCTGGCGCGTGTCGCGCTGCAGGACCGGTCGGCCTTCGAGCAGGTCTACCGCCTCACCTCGGCCCACCTGCTGGGCCTGGCCGAGGGCGTGCTGGGCCGCCGCGACCGCGCCGAGGACGTGCTGCAGGAGGCCTTCATGAACGTCTGGTACGGCGCGGCCGGCTTCAATGCCAGCCTGGCCACGCCGATGACCTGGCTCATCAACATCGTGCGCAACAAGGCCATCGACAAGCTGCGCAGCGGCAAGACCGAGCGCGCTTCCACCGTGGAGCTGGACGACGAGGCGATGGCCGTGCCGGCCGACGCCGCCAGCCAGCCGCAGCAGCTGTTCGACGACAGCGTGAGGCGGCTGCGCATCGATGCCTGCATGGGCGAGCTGGGCGCCACGCAGCGCCAGGCGATTGCGCTGGCCTACTACAAGGGCCTGGTGCACACCGAGATCGCCGAGGCCCTGAACGCGCCGCTGGGCACCGTGAAGGCCTGGGTGCGGCGCGGCATGGACAAGCTGAAGGGCTGCCTCGAGGCGGCCGGCATCCAGGCGGCATAAGAACAATGAACTACCTGATCCCCGAACGCCTGGACGCCCTGGCCCGCGACTACGCGCTGGGCACCATGACCGGCGGCGCGCGCCGCCGCTTCGAACGCGTGCTGCGTGACCACGCGGCCGCGCGCGGCGCGGTGATGCAGTGGTCCGGCCGCATGGCGCACCTGGCGCAGTCGGTGCCGGCGCGACAGCCCAGTCCCGAGGTGTGGAAGGGGCTGGAGCAGCGGCTGTTCCCCTCATCGGCCGCCGCTGCGCGCGCCGAGGCCAGGGCCCCGTGGTGGAAGTCGTGGGTGCCTTCGCGCCAAAGGTTGGGCGGTGTGCTGGGCGGTGCCCTGGCCGGCCTGCTGCTGGCCGTGGTGGTCGTGCGCCAGCAGCCCGAATGGGCGGGGCTGGAGAGTTACCGCGAAGACCTGCCGGCCAGCTACGTCGGCCTGCTCAGCGCCACGCCGGGCGGGCCGCCGTCGGTGCTGGCCAGCTCGCGCCGCCAGGGCCGGCAGCTCAGCGTCAAGATGCTGCAGCCCCTGGCCGTGCCGCCGGGCCGTGTGGCGCAGCTGTGGGCGCTGCCGAAGGACGGCGCGCCGTTCCCGGTGGCGGTGGTGCCGGCGGGCGTGGCGCCCGGCAAGTCGGTGGCGCTGGCGCTGTCGGACACCTCGGAAAAGCTCTTCTTCACCGTGCCGCGGCTCGGCATCAGCCTGGAAGCGGCGCCGGCCAGGCCGGGCGACGCGCCCAGCGGCGAGTTCGTGCTGTCGGGGCCCTGCGTCAAGCTCTGGTGAACGTGACACAGTTCACGCGCGGACCCGCGTCCGTCGCGGTCCGGACCCTCGTAAGTGCATCCAGGACGCCAAGCCCGGCGCCCATCACCTGAAGAGGAAGCCATCCATGAACCCGACCCTGTTCTCCCGCCTGATCGCCACCGCCGTGCTCGCGGCCAGCAGCCTGGCCTACGCCGCCGACACCACGCCCGCCGCTTCCCCCGCGGCCGACAAGCTGTCCGCCGCCCGCGCCGAGATCCAGGCCGGCCGCTGGGTGGCCGCGATCGACGAGCTGAAGAAGGTCAACGACACCGGCAGCGCCGACTGGAACAACCTGATGGGCTACAGCCACCGCAAGGCCAAGGTGCCCGACTACGCCGCCGCCGAGCGCTACTACGACGAGGCGCTGCGCATCGACGCCAAGCACCGGGGCGCGCTGGAGTATTCCGGCGAGCTGTACCTGATGAAGGGCGACCTGGCGAAGGCCGAGGAGCGCCTGGCCCGCCTGGACAAGGCCTGCTTCCTGCCGTGCGAGGAGCATGCCGACCTGAAGAAGGCCGTGGCGCGCTACAAGGCCAACGGCAACAAGTACGTGCCCGAGTGAACCCCGGGCCCTTCGGGGCATCCCGCACAATCCGCGGATGCCTTTCCGGCCCCCCCGTTTCATCCCCGTCCGGCGCGACCTGCTCGGCGCCGCGCTGCTCGGCTCGGCCTTCGGCGCGGCGGCGGGGCCGGCGACGATCAACGACTCGCCCACGCTGCGCAAGATCCGCGAGGCCGGCGTCATCTCGCTGGGCTACCGCGACTCGTCGGTGCCGTTCTCGTACCTGGACGAGTCGCAGCGGCCCATCGGCTATTCGGTGGACATCTGCCAGCGCATCGTCGAAGCCGTGAAGCGGCGCCTGGGCGTGCGCGAGCTGGAGCAGCGCTACGTCCCGGTCAGCTCGGCCACGCGGGTGTCGATGGTGGCCAATGGCAGCGTCGACCTGGAGTGCGGCGTGACCACCAACAATGCCGAGCGGCAGCGGCGGGTGGGCTTCACCATCACCACCTACGTGGCGGCCAGCCGGCTGGTGTCGCGCCGCGCGGCGCCGGTGCTGCGGCTGGACGACCTGCGGCAGAAGATCGTGGCGTCCACCGTCGGCACCACCAGCCTGCAGCACCTGCAGGACCTGAGCAACAACCGCGGCCTGGACCTGCAGATCCTGGCCGCGCGCGACGACCCCGAGGCCTTCCGCATGGTCGAGACCGGCCGCGCCGCCGCCTATGCCATGGACGACGTGCTGCTGCGCGCCACCGTGGCCGGCGCCCGCCGGCCCGAGGACTTCGTGGTGTCCGACGAGGCCTTGTCCGTCGAGCCCTACGGCATCATGCTCAGCCGCGACGACCCCGAGTTCAAGCGCGTGGCCGACGAAGCCATCACCACCTTGTTCCGCACCGGCGAGATCTTCCGCCTCTACCAGCGCTGGTTCCAGTCGCCCATTCCCCC
>CBIHPZ010000028.1:0-15324 GCA_966211865.1 uncultured Aquabacterium sp. | reverse complement strand
GGCAGCAGCTTCAGCGCCTGCGAGACCTGGTTCGGCTCCGAGTTCCTGGTCGACCCGGTGCTCATCACGCCCAGCCGGCGCGAGCCCCGCACCGGCGGCCCGGTGCGCGCCTGGGTCGCCGGGCATTCCTGCCTGGACGACGACGTGCTGACCCACCGCCTGCTGGCCTTCGACGTGCTGCCCCAGCCCGGCGACCTGCTGGTGTGGGCCAACACCGCCGGCTACCAGATGGACCTGCTGGAGAACGAATTCCACCGCCACCCGATGCCGCGCCGTTTGTCCGTTATCGGCACGACACAAGGCAGCTTCGACGTGCAACCCGACGACATGGCGATGCCCCCCGAACGATGAACACCAGGATCCACACCAAGGTGGCCGAGCTGATCGGCCACACCCCGATGCTCGGCCTGCCGGTGCCGGCGAAGAACTCGATGCTGCTGCTGAAGATCGAGAAGAACAACCCCGGCGGCAGCATCAAGGACCGCATGGCGCGGGCCATGGTGCTGGCGGCGCTGCAGTCGGGCCGCCTGAAGAAGGGCGGCACCATCGTCGAGTCGTCCTCGGGCAACACCGGCATCGGCCTGGCGCTGGCGGCCATCGAGTTCGGGCTGCGCTTCATCGCGGTGGTGGACCACCATGCCGCGCCCGACAAGATCGAGGTGATGCGCGCGCTGGGCGCCGAGATCCGCCACGTGGAAGGCGACTACGGCGAGGACGAGGTGGCCGTGGTGGAGCGGCAGCGCCTGGCCGCCGAGCTGGCCCAGCGCCTGCCCAACGCGGTCTTCATGAACCAGTCCGACAACCCGGCCAACCCCGCCGGCTACGCGCCCTTCGTCAGCGAGGCGCTGGCGCAGGCCGGCGGGCGCATCGACGCCTACGTGGGCTGCGTGGGCACCGGCGGCTCGATGGCGGGCATTGCGCGCGGGCTGAAGCAGCACGACCCGCGCACCGCCACCATCGGCGTCGAGCCGGCCGGCTCCATCGTGTTCGGCCAGCCGGGGCATGCGTATTACCAATCGGGCACCGGCACGCCGAAGGGCGACACGGTGGGCCTGGTGGTCGACTACGCGACCATCGACCGCGGCGTGCAGGTGACCGACGGCCAGGCCTTCGCCACCGCGCGCCACCTGGCGCGGCACGTGGGCTTGCTGGTGGGCGGATCGACCGGCGGCGCCGTCTACAAGGCGCTGGAATTGATGCACGCCGGCGTCATCCGCGGCCAGGTGCTGTGCGCGGTGGCCGATGGCGGCGAAAAGTACCTGCACACCGTCTTCAACGAAGCGTGGCTGCGCGAACGCGGCCTGCTGGACCCGAAGGCCGTGGCGAACCTGAAGCGGTGGCTGGCGTGAACGCGGACATGAGCGCACGCCTATACGACGATATGAGCGTCCCCATGACAACCCACACGACCACGAATTCGGCGCGGTCCCTCAACGTCGTCGTCTGCGGCGGTGGCCGCACCGGCCATTCGAATGCCGTGCTGTTCGCGCAGCGGCCCGGCGTGCGCGTGGTGCTGCTGACCACCCGGCGTGAATGCATCGAACGCCACCGCGACGGCCTGCCCATCACCGCGCTGCTGCCCGACGGCGGCAGGCTGCAGGCGCGGCTGGCGCTGGTGACGCAGGACCCCGCGGCCGCCTTGCAGGATGCCGACATGGTGGTCATCACAGTGCCGGCCCACGCGCGGCCCGCGGTGCTCACCACCATCGCGCCGCACCTGCCCACGGGCAAGCCGGTGCACGTCGGCGCCATCCCCGGCTTCTGCGGCTTCGACTGGCTGGCCGAGCGCCTGCTGCCCGACCATCCGCAGGCCGTGATCTGGGGCATGAAGGACGTGCCGCACACCGCGGCCGACTTGCAGCCCGGCGTCTCGGTGCGCGTGGGCGGCGCCAAGGCGCGCCTGCACGTGGCCACGCACGACCGCGAGACGCCGGCCGCGCGCGCGCAGCTGCACGCCGCGCTGCAGCGCCTGTTCGACGCGCCCGTGGACCTGCTGCGCCACTACCTCGAGATCACGCTGACCCCCGGCAACCCCATCATGCACAGCGCGGTGATCTGCGGCCTCATCGGCCCGCAGGGCCCGTACCACGGCCGCCCGCTGCCCGCTCCGCTGGACTGGTGGACCGAATGCAGCGACCAGGCCGCGGACCTGCTCGAGCGCCTGGACGCCGAGAACCAGCGCCTGTGCCGCGCGGCAGAACGGAGCCTGGGCATCGACCTGTCCAGCGTGAAGCCGCTGAAGCAGGAGATCGTCGAGGCCTACGGCGAGCAGATCGCGGACACGCGCACGATGGCCTCGGTGCTGCGCACCAACCGCGCCTACGCCGGCATTCCCGCGCCGCTGGTGCGCGCGCCGGGCGGCGACGGCTGGCTCATCGACGTGCGCAGCCGCGCCTTCGAGGAAGACGTGGCCTTCGGCCTCTCGACGCTGGCCGAGCTGGGCCGGCGCCTGGCGGTGCCGCTGCCGCACATCGACGAGACCCTGGCCTGGTGCAGTGCCCACATGGGCGGGCTGCGCCGATCGGCCGCCGACTACTTCCCGGCCACCTGGCCCCGCCGGCCCGGCCAGCCCGCCTGAACACGAGAACCAGCGAATGAACGAACTGTCCCACCGCAACGCACTGAAGCGCCTGGTCCGCTGCCTGTTCGCCGAAGGCCTGCTCGATGCGCAGGCGCTGCGCTTTTCGCCCGGCGGCCGCGAAGCCTTCCTGCCGCTGCGCGACCCCAGCACCCTGCTGCGCTTCGAAGACCTGCGCGCCCTGCCCGCCGCCACCGTGCTCAACCACGGCGCGATTTGGCTGGTCGAGCCCGGCGAAGCGCCCTTCCCGATCGCGACCGCCACGGACCTGCTGGACATCGTGCGCGCCAGCCTCGACACGCCGCCCGGCAACGACGCCCTGGCCGTCCTGAAGGCCGACGTGGCCAACAGCGTGGCCAACGACGCACTGGCGCGCGCGCACCGCGCGACCTGGAACGCGCAGCTGGCGCGCGAGATCGCCGCCAGCGGCGCACGCGGCTTGATCGCCCACCTGCAGCAGCAGGCCACGCCGCGCGAGGCGGCCATCCTGCTGGACCAGTGGGGCAGCCTGGAAGGACACCCGTTCTACCCGACGTGGAAGACCAAGCCGGCGCTGGACGCGGCGCAGGTGGCGGCGCTGTCGCCGGAATTCGCGCCGGTGGTGCCGCTGCTGCTGGGCGCGCTGCGCGCCGACATGGCGCACGTCGAACGCATGCCACACGTGGCCGATGCGCACGACTACGTGGCGGCGCACTTTCCGCAGGCGTGGCGTGAGTGGACCGCCGCGCTGCAGGCCCGCGGCGAGGCACCGCGGCGTTGGCTGCCGCTGCCGCTGCACCCCTGGCATGCCGAGCACTTCGTGCGTCAGCAGTACGCGGCCGAGATCGAACAGGGCTTGCTGATCGCCGACGGCCCGGCCATCGCCACACGGCCGACCATGTCCTTCCGCACCATGCTGCCGGTGGCGCCGGCGCAGGCGCCCTTCATCAAGCTGCCGATCGCGCTGTGGCTGACCAGCGAACAGCGCAGCCTGCAGGCGAAATCCATCCACATGGGGCCGCGCATCAGCAGCGTGATCCGCGCCATCCTGGCCGACGAGCGCCACTTCGGCGGCACGCTGGAGATCTTCGAGGAAGAGCTGGCCTACCACTACCGCCATGCCGAACAGCGGCAGGACGCGCCGGGCCGCCACCTCTCGGTGGTGTTCCGCGACGCGGTGCGCCCCTTCGAACGCCGTGACGGCCGGCTGCCGGTGCCGGTGGCCGCGCTGTTCGCCGCCGCCCCCCTCACCGGCCGGCCGCTGGTCACCGAGCTGGTGGAGCGCGACGGCCGCCTGCCCACGCCGGCTTCCGTGGCCGCGTACTTCAGGCGGCATGCACGCGCCATCGTGCGCCCGGTGATCGCCATCTACCTGCTGTACGGCATCGGGCTGGAGGCACACCAGCAGAACGCCTCGCTGCTGGTGGATGCCGACGGCGCCCCGCAGGGCCTGCTGATGCGCGACTTCGGCGACGGCCGCACCTACGCCCCGCTGCTGGAGGCGCGCGGCCACACGCTGCAGCCCTACGTGCACCCGGGCATCCTGCCCACCGTGTTCCGCGACGACATCGGCCCGGTGCGCAGCTTCGTCATCGACGCCTGCTTCGTCTGCCACCTGCACGAGCTGGCGCTGCTGCTGAGCACCGAGTACGCGCTGCCCGATGCCCGGCTGTGGCAGGTGCTGCGCGAGGAAACCCTGGCCGCCTTCGACGCGGTGGCGCCGCGCATCGACGACAAGGCGCTGTGGGCGGCCGAGCGCGAGGCCTTCGTCGAGCAGGCCTGGCCGACCCGCTCGGTGCTGCGCATGCACCTGGGCCGGTATGCGGACTACCGGCTGCAGCACACGCTGCCGAACCCGCTGGCGCGGACGACCGAATGAGCCCACCGGCCACGATCCGCCTGCTGTTCGCGATCCAGCTGATCGCGATGGGGGCCATGGAGATGAGCGGGCCCTTCTGGCCGCTGCACCTGCGGCGGCTGGCCACGTCGGAATCGCAGTTCGCCTTTGCCGCGGTCGCGGTCTACGTGGCGCCGATGCTGGGCGTGATGCTGACCAGCAGCTTCTGGGGCCGCATCGGCGACCGCGTGGGCCACAAGCCCATGGTGCTGCGCGCGCTGCTGGCGCTGGCCCTCACGCAGGCCGCGCTGGCGCTGGCCCACGGCATCGCGCTGATCCTGCTGCTGCGCTTCGTGCAGGGCGCCTGCGCCGGCTTCATCGCGCCGGCGCAGGCCTATGCGGTGGCCCTTTCGCCGGCGGACCGGCGGCCCCGGCTCTTCGCCTTCCTGCAGACCGCCACCAACGTCGGCTCGCTGGGCGGCGCGGTGGCCGGTGGGCTGATCCTGGATGCAGCGAGCTTCTTCTGGATCAACGCCAGCGCCGCGCTGCTGTGCGCGGCCTGCGCGCTGGTGGCGTGGCGCTTGCTGCCGGCGGTGGGGCCGGCAGCAGCGGACGCAGGCGGCGCGGCAGCCGGGTCCGCGCCACGGCCGGCCGCGGGTGGGGTGGCGGCCGGGCCAGGGTCCGGGTCAGCGGCAGGGTCTGCCGCAGGCGGCGCGCCCACGGCGCCCATCGCCGGGCTGCTGGCGCTGCTCGGCCTGCTGCTGTTCTCGCGCATGCTGCTGCAAGCGCCTTTTCCGCTCTACGTCACCAGCACCTTCGATGCACGGCACGCGCTGGTGGGCCTGTGCCACGGCCTGCTGGCGCTGGGCTTCGTGGTGGGCGCGCCGCTGTGGGCACGCCACTTCGAAGGGCGAAGCGCCACGCGGGTGCTGCCGCAGGTCGGCGCGGTGGCCGCCGGCTGCGCGCTGCTGGCGGCGGCGTGCGGCATGACGCGTGAAGTGAGCGTGTTCGCAGCGCTGTACTTCGGCTGGGGCGTGCTGCTGGCCGCCACCACGCCGGTGCTGACCGCGCTGGTCTCGGCCGCCGCCGGCGCCGCCACGCAGGGCCGCGCGCTGGGCCTGGCGCAAGGCACGCAGCAGTTCGCCTCCGTCGCCGGCATCGCGCTGGGCATGGCCTGGGTGCAGGGGGCGGGCCTGGCGTCGGTCTACGGCGCCGTGGCGGCGGGCTATGCGCTGTCGGCCGCCGTGGCGGTGGCCGTGCTGGGCGCGCTGCGGGCCCGCCGCGGCCGCGCGGCCACGCCGGTGGAGGGCACCGCATGACACCGTCCATCCGACGCTCAGGTCCGTGCCAAGGCCGGATTCCGACCGCGGCCAGGGCGCGCTGCGCCAAGGGGGCCGCATGACCCGCCGCCCGTGGCTGATGGCGCTGGCCCTCGCGCTGCTGCTGTGCACGGCACTGGCGCTGCTGCGGCGCCCTGCGCGCGGCACGGAAGCGCCCGGCATCGCGCCGGCGCCCACCACCACCAGCACCACCGCCACCACCGTGGTCACCGACCTCGCCGGCCGCCGCGTGGCGCTGCGCACCCCCGTGCGCCGGGTCATCCTGGGCGAAGGGCGGCAGCTGTACCTCGTCGCCGCGCTGGACACCGCCGACCCGCTGCAGCGCCTCGTCGGCTGGCGGCCGGACCTGATGCAGGCCGACCCGTCGACCTACGCGCAGTACCGGGCGAAGTTCCCGAAGCTGGCCACGCTGCCGGTCTTCGGCCGTGTCGAGGACGGCTCCTTCGACGTCGAACAGGCCATCGCGCTGCAGCCCGACGTGGTGGTGCTGAACCTGGACCACCAGCGCGCTTCCGAGGACGCGAACCTGATCGAGAAGCTGGCCGCCGCCGGCATCGCGGTGGTGTACGTCGACTTCCGCCACCGCCCGGTGGAGAACACCGCGCCCACGCTGCGCCTGCTGGGCACGCTGTTCGATCGCCGCGAACGGGCCGAGGCGCTGATCGCCTTCAACAACGCCCAACTGAGGCGGGTGACGGACGTCATCGCCGCGCAGCGGCCGCCGCGGCCGCGCGTCTTCATCGAACGCGCCGGCGGCTTCACGCCCGACTGCTGCCTGACCTTCGGGGACGAGAACTTCGGACGTTATGTGGACATGGCCGGCGGCGACAACATCGCCCGCACCCTGTTGCCCGGCACCTTCGGCCAGCTGAACCCGGAGCAGGTGCTGGCCGCCGACCCGCAGCACGTGGTCATCACCAGCGCCCACTGGGAAGCCTACGTGCCGGGCGGCCCCTGGATCGGCGTGGGGCCGGGCGCGGACCTGCGCGAAGCCGCCGCCAAGCTGCAGGCCTTCACCCGCCGGCCGGCCTATGCCGGCATCGCGGCCCAGCGCCACCGGCAGTTCCACGCCCTCTGGCACCAGTTCTACAACAGCCCCTACCAGTTCGCCGCCGTGCAGCAGCTGGCGAAATGGCTGCACCCGGCCCTGTTCGCCGACCTCGACCCCGAGGCCGGCTTCCGGGAACTGCATGAACGCTTCCTGCCGGTGCCCTACCAGCCGGGCTACGCCGTGAGCCTGCACGCCGAGACGACACCATGACGACGAGCACCACCATCCTCGCGCTGCCGCTGGGCCGCACCGCCAGCCATTACCGCACGCTGGTGCGCCGCCGACAGGCGCTGCTGGCCCTGCTGGCGCTGGCGCTGCTGGCCAGCGTCGCGCTGGACCTCACGCTGGGTCCCACCCGCCATGCCCTGGGCGACGTGCTGCAGGCCCTGCTGCAACCGGACACGGTGCCCGCGCAGCTGCGCGTGGTGGTGTGGGACATCCGCCTGCCGGTGGCGCTGATGGCGGTGGTGGTGGGGGCCGCGCTCTCGGTGGCCGGCATGCAGATGCAGACCGTGCTCAACAACCCGCTGGCCAGCCCGTTCACGCTGGGCATCTCGGCGGCCGCCGGCTTTGGCGCGGCGCTGGGCCTGGCCTTCGGGGTGCGCCTGCTGCCGGTGGCGGCCGATCTGATGGTGCCGCTCAACGCCTTCCTGATGGCGCTGCTGTGCGCGCTGATGATCCACGCCTTGAGCCTGCGGCGCGGGGTGGGCGTGGAGACCATCGTGCTGCTGGGCATCGGCCTGGTGTTCGGCTTCAACGCGCTGCTGGCGCTGGTGCAGTACCTGGCCAGCGAGCAGGCGGTGGCGGCGGTGGTGTTCTGGACCCTGGGCAGCCTGACGCGGGCGAGCTGGCCCAAGCTGGGCATGGTCACGCTGGTGCTGGCCGCGTGCCTGCCGCTGTTCGCACGCCAGGCCTGGGCGCTGACGGCCCTGCGCCTGGGCGACGACAAGGCCGCCAGCCTGGGGCTCAACGTGCGCCGCCTGCGCCTGTCCACGCTGCTGATGGTCAGCCTGCTCGCGGCCTTCCCGGTCGCCTTCGTCGGCACCATCGGCTTCGTCGGCCTGGTGGGCCCGCACGTGGCGCGCCTGCTGGTCGGCGAGGACCAGCGCTTCCTGCTGCCGGCCTCCGCGCTGGCCGGCGCGCTGCTGCTGTCGCTGGGCTCGCTGGCCAGCAAGCTGCTGGTGCCCGGGGCGCTGGTGCCCATCGGCGTCGTCACGGCGCTGGTCGGCCTGCCCTTCTTCGCCTGGCTGGTGCTGCGCCGCGGGCGCGCATGGTGACGATGCCCATGCTGTCGATGCAATTGCAGGACCTGGGCGCCGCCTACGGCCAGCGGACGATCATTTCAGGCGTCAGCACCCCACCGCTGCGCGGCGGCGAGCTGGTGGCCGTGCTGGGACCCAACGCCGCCGGCAAGTCCACGCTGTTCCGGCGCATCGCGGGCCTGGTGCGCGGCCCGGGGGAGGTGCGGCTGGAGGGCACGCGCCAGGGCCCGGCCGGCATCTGCTACATGCCGCAGGACAGCGCCGCCAGCCCCACCCTGACCGTGCACGACGCGCTGCTGCTGGCCCGCATGCAGGGCCGCGGCCTGCAGGTGGGCGACGCCGACCTGGCACGGGCCGACCGCGTGCTGGCCGAACTCGACATCACCGGCCTGGCCTTCCGGCACCTGGGCGAGCTCAGCGGCGGCCAGCGCCAGCTGGCCGCGATTGCGCAGGTGCTGGTGCGCGAGCCGGAGGTGCTGCTGATGGACGAGCCGACCAGCGCGCTGGACCTGCAGCATGAGCTGCGGGTGCTGCGCGTGCTGCGCCACCTGGCGCAACGCGACGGCCTGCTGGTGCTCGTCGCCCTGCATGACCTGAACCAGGCGCTGAGGCATGCCGACCAGGCGCTGGTGGTCGCCGACGGCGGGATGAAAGCCTTCGGCCCCGTCGAGCAGGTGATCACCGCGGAGCTGCTGCGGACCGTCTACCACGTTGAAGCCCGCGTCGAGCCCTGCTCGAAAGCGCTGCCGGCCGTGCACGTGGATGGCCCCGCGGGCCGCCCCTCACCCGCATAGCGCGCGGCGACCCCGCGGCCCGGCCGGGCCCGCCGCCGACTTGCTTAAGCTGGGCTTCATCGGCCGTCCCCATCATCGCCAGCATCGCCCGGCAGCCCATGGCCGCCGGGCCTCTTGAACCCCATCAGGAGCCGGCGTGTTGGCCTCTTCCCTGTCGCGGCCGCCCAAGCGCGAGCAGCCCTCCCCCATCGGCATGCCCCCGCCCGGCGGCCGCCCTGCACCGCTGGCCGTCGTCGGCCGCCTGCACCCCGATCGTCCGCAGGTCGAATCCTTCATCCAGGCCGTGTATGCGGCCTGCTATGGGGCGCAGGTGCGCGACTTCATGCCGACGCTCGTGGCCCTGCGCGACGACGACGGCCAGTTGCTGGCGGCCGCCGGCTACCGCTGCGCGGGCGACCACGCGCTGTTCCTGGAGCGCTACCTCGACCGGCCGGTGGAACGGCTGCTGGCGGCCAGCCACGCCGCCGCGCCGCCGCGCGAGCGCATCGTGGAGGTGGGCCACCTGGCCGCCGCCCGCGCGGGACAAGGCCGGCGCCTGATCCTGCAGCTGGGACCGCACCTGGCCGGCCAAGGCTTCGAGTGGGTGGTGAGCACGCTGACGCAGGAGCTGCGCCATCTCTTCGTCCGCCTGGGCATCGTGCCCGTGCCTTTGGGCATGGCCGATCCCGCCCTGCTGGGCGCCGACGCCGCCGCCTGGGGCAGCTACTACGACCACCACCCGCTGGTGCTGGCCGGCCAGATCGCGCCGGCGCTGCAGGTGCTGGCGCAACGCCGGGGCGGCGCATGACGGCCGCCCCGCCACCGCGCCCGGCGCTGGACGACGGCCACCGCAGCTGGACGGCCGCCGAATTGGACGCGGCCGTGGACCAGGCCGCCACCCTGTTGCGCCAGGCCGGCGTGCGCGTGCTGGCGACGGCCATGGACAACAGTGCCGGCTTCGTCGTGCTGGACGAGGCCGCCGCCCGCGCGGCGCTGGTCCACGTGCCCTTGCCGCTGTTCTTCACGCCGGACCAGATGCGCCATGCGCTGCAGGCGGCGGGCGTGGATGCCCTGGTCACGGCGCCGGCCTTCGCGGCGCAGTGGCCGGTGCTGCCGTGGCAAGCCATCGAGGCCGCCGGCAGCACCCTGATGATGGCGCGCCTGCCCGCACGGCCGGCCGCGCTGCCGCCGGGCACGGCCAAGATCACCTTCACCTCCGGCACCACCGGCGCGCCGAAGGGCGTGTGCCTGTCGGCCCAGGCGCTCGACGGCGTGGCCGCCGGCCTGGTGCAGGCCCTGGCGCCACTGGGCATCGAGCGGCACCTGAACGCGCTGCCTTTCGCGGTGCTGCTGGAGAACATTGCCGGCGTCATGGCGCCGCGCCGCCACGGCGCCACGCTGCTGGTGCGGCCACTGGCCGAACTGGGCCTGCAGGGCTCCTCGCGCTTCGACGCGGCGCGCTTCCATGCCGCGGTGTCGCAGCTGCAGCCGCACAGCCTGATCCTGCTGCCGCAGATGCTGCGCGCCTGGTGCGGCCACCTGATGCAAAACGGCCTGCGTGCCCCGGCTTCACTGAAGATCGTGGCCGTCGGCGGTGCCGCGGTGGGTGAAGGCCTGATCCGCGCCGCCCAGGCGCTGGGCATCCCGGCCTGCGAAGGCTACGGCCTGTCGGAAGGCGCGTCGGTGCAGACACTGAACCTGCCCGGCGCCCAGCAGCCCGGCAGTGCAGGACGCCCGCTGCCCCATGCCCGCCTGCGCGTGAACGCCGCGGGCGAGATCGAGATCGCCGGCACGCTGTTCAGCGGCTACCTCGACGGCACGCGGCCCGCCGCGGCGGTGCCTGACTGGTGGCCCACCGGCGACCTGGGCCACGTCGATGCCGACGGCTTCGTGCACGTGCACGGGCGGCGCAAGCACGTGCTGATCACCGCCTTCGGCCGCAACGTCTCGCCGGAATGGGTGGAGACCGCCCTGCGCGGCCACGCCGCCATCGCCCAGGCCGTGGTGCTGGGCGACGGCCAGCCGGCGCTCTCGGCCGTGCTGTGGCCGCTGACTTCGGACGTCAGCGACGCGGCGCTGCAGGCCGCCGTCGACGACGCCAACGCGGGCCTGCCGGACTACGCCCGCATCGGCCGCTGGGTGCGCGCGTGCGCCCCCTTCGATGCCGCCAGCGGCCTCGCCACCGCCAATGGCCGGCCGCAGCGCGCGGCCGTGCTCGCCGCCCACGCCGAATCGCTGGGCCTGCCAATGCCTTCCCAAACCTCCATGAACTTCCACGACCGACTGCTGGCCGACACCGAATCCGCCCGCCAGGGCCTGCTGGGCACGCCCATCATCCAGGGCGCGCTGGCGGGCCGGGTGTCCGTGCCCAGCTACATCGCCTTCCTGACCGAGGCCTACCACCACGTGCGCCACACGGTGCCCCTGCTGAAGGCCGCGCGCGAGGCGCTGCGCCCGCACCAGGCCTGGCTGCGCGACGCGCTGGACGAGTACATCGAGGAAGAGGCCGGCCACGACGAATGGATCCTCAACGACATCGCCGCCTGCGGCGGCGATGCCGAGGCGGTGCGCCACGGCCGCCCGGGCCACGCCACCGAGGTGATGGTGGCCTACGCCTACGACACCATCGCGCGCGTCAACCCGGTGGCCTTCTTCGGCATGGTGCACGTGCTGGAAGGCACCAGCGTCTCGCTGGCGCTGATGGCGGCCGATGCGATCCAGAAGCCGCTGGGCCTGCCGGACGCCGCCTTCACCTACCTGCGCTCGCACGGCACGCTGGACCAGGAGCACACCGCCACCTTCGGTTTGCTGATGGAGCAGATCGACGACCCGCGCGACCAGGCCGACATCGTGCACGCCGCGCGCGCCTTCTTCCGCCTGTACGGCGACGTGTTCCGCGCACTGCCGATGCCGCAGCCCGAAGGAGTGGCGGCATGAAGCTGGTGCACGCGCGGGTGCTGCTCACCGGGGCCTCCGGCGGCATCGGCCAGGCGGCCACGGCCGCCCTGCAGCAGGCCGGCGCGGCCGTGATGGGCGTGGGCCGCGGCGCGGCCGCCGGGGCCGACGCCCTGCCCTGGACCCAGGCCGACCTGTCGCGCAGCGAAGGCATCGCGGCCGTGGCGGACGCCGCCCGCCAGTGGCGCGCCAACGTCGTGGTGATGGCGGCCGGCCTGCCGGCCTTCGGCGCCCTGGCCGACCAATCGCCGGCGGCGATGCGCGCCGTGGTGGACACCAACCTCGTCGCCCCGATGCTGCTGGCGCAGGCCCTGCTGCCGCACCTGCTGGCGCAACCGAAGGCGCAGCTGGTCTTCGTCGGCTCGGCGGTCGGCCGCATCGGGCTGCCCGGCTTCAGCGTGTATGGCGCCAGCAAGGGCGGGCTGCACCTCTTCGCCGAAGCCTTGCGGCGCGAGACGGCCGACACCGCGCTGCGGGTCCAGACGCTGGGCCCCCGCAGCACGCGCACCGCGTTCAACGGCTCGGCCGTGGACCTCTACAACCGCGCCACCGGCACCGCCATGGACAGCCCGCAGGCCGTGGCCGGCGCGCTGGTCGACCTGATCGCCAGCGCGAAGGCCGAGCACTTCATCGGTTATCCCGAGAAGCTGGCCGTGCGCCTGAACGGCCTGTTGGGCGCGCTGATGGACAGCGCCTTCACCCGCCACCGCCGCAGCCTGCCTGCACCCCGACCGGCCACCAAAGGACAAGCATGAGCACCCTTTCCCTCCTTCCGCGCCGCGCCATGCTCGCTGCCGTGGCCGCGGCCGTGCTGCCCGCCGCGGCCTTCGCCGCGCCCGTGGACGACGCGGTCACCGAGCTGCAGCGCGACTGGGAGGTCATCCGCTACCAGACCCCCGCGCTGGAGCGGGAAAAGCGCTTCGAAGCGCTGGCCGCCAAGGCGCAGAAGACCGCCGAAGCCTTTCCCGGCCGCAGCGAGCCGCTGGTGTGGCAGGGCATCATCGTCAGCTCGTGGGCGGGCGAGAAGGGCGGGCTGGGCGCCCTGGGGCTGGTGAAGCAGGCCAAGGCCTTGTACGAGCAGGCCATCCAGATCGACGGCAACGTGCTGGAAGGCTCGGCCTACAACAGCCTCGGGGTGCTGTACTACAAGGTCCCCGGCTGGCCCATCGGCTTCGGCGACAAGGGCAAGGCGCGCGAACTGCTGCAGAAGGCGCTGTCGATCAACCCGCAGGGCATCGATCCGAACTACTTCTTCGCCGAGTACCTGGTCGAGACCAAGCACGCCGACGAGGCGGCGCCCTACCTGGAACGCGTGCTGCAGGCGCCGCCGCGGCCGGGCCGCCAGATCGCCGACAGCGGCCGGCGCGAGGAAGCGCGCGCCTTGCTGGCGAAGATCAAGGCCCACTGACGGCCGCCGGCGGGCGGCCGCGCGCGATCAAGCGCGATCAGACGCGATCAAGCGCGACCAGGGCGTGCGCTCCGTGCGTCCTATCACGCATCCGGCGCGTCCACGGCGGCCAGGCGGGCCACCACGCCGCGGCCGTCGGCGCGCGCGCCGTAGCGCAGCCGCAGCCCGTGCAGCTGGGCGATGCGCTGCACGATGGACACGCCCAGGCCGCTGCCGGACTCGGCCTGGCCGTCCTCGCGGTGGAAGCGCTCGCCCAGCTTCGCCAGCCTCTCGGGCGCCATCGGCGGGCCATCGTTCTCGACGCTCAAGGCGCCGGCCGTGAAGCGCAGCGTCACCGTGCTGCCCTCGGGCGCGTAGCGCGCGGCGTTGTCGAGCAGGTTGCGCAGCAGCACGGCCAGCAGGCCGGGGTCGCCTTCCAGCACGAACGCGGGCGCTCCGGCGGGCGGCCACTCGCAGGCCAGCTCGATGCGCCGGCGCTCGGCCAGCGGCAGCACGTCGCTCATGGCCTGCTCGACCAGGCGCGGCCATTCCACGGCCTGCCGCACGGGCAGCCGGTCCGTGGCTTCCAGCCGCGCCAGCGCCAGCATCTGTGCCACCAGGCGGTCCATCCGGTCCAGCCCCGCCCCCAGGCGGCCCACCGCCTGCTGCCGTTCGGTCTCGTCGCGGGCCTGGCGCAGCACGTCCCATTGCGCGCGCAGCACCGCCAGTGGCGTGCGCAGTTCATGCGCCGCATCGGCGGTGAAGCGGCGCTCGCGCGCCAGCGTGGTCTCGATGCGCTGGAAGAGGCCGTTCATCGCCTGCAGCATCGGGCGCAGCTCGGCCGGGGCGCGGTCGGCGGCCACGGGCTGCAGGGCATCGGCATCGCGCCCATGCAGTTCGTCGGTGATGTGGCGCACCGGCGCCAGCGCCTGCCGGATGGCCCAGGCCATCGCCGCCAGCAGCACGGGCAGCACGGCCACCCACGGCAGCAGCTGGCTGCCCAGCAGGTTCCACACCAGCTCGTCGCGCTCGTACTCGCGCTGGCCGGTGGCCACCAGCCATTCACCGTTCGGCGATTGCAGGTAGTAGACCCGCCAGCGGTCGCCGCCCAGGACCAGCTCCACGAACCCCGAAGCGTCCGGGCGGCGCGGCAGCTGCACGCCTTCGCGATCGACCAGCAGCAGCTTTCCCTGGGCGTCCCACACCGCCACGGCCAGGTCGCGCAGGTCGGCTTCGCCGTCCTCATGGGGCGCCGGGTCCGAAGAGCCATCGAGGTGGATGCCCGCCAGCGTGGCCTGCACCTGCCGCGCGAGCCGGATGATCTCGGAGTCGAACAGCTCGTTCACCTCGTGCCGCGCGCGCTCGGCCGAGACCACCAGCGCCAGCGCCCACACCAGCGGCGCGCACAGCAACAGGTAGACGAGCAGGCGGCGCTGCAGGCTCACGGCTCAGTCCCCTCCTTCCGGCCGCCGGCAGCACCCGGGTCTCCCAGGGCGTACCCCACGCCGCGCACGGTGCGGACGATGCCGGGATGGATCTTGCGCCGCAGGTGATGCACGTGCACTTCCAGCGCATTGCTTTCGGGCTCGTTGCCGCCCCAGTCGTACAGCTTCTCGAGCAGGAATTCCTTCGACAGCACGCGCTGCGGATGCGACAGCAGCACCTCCAGCAAGGCCAGCTCGCGGCCGGTGAGCTCGATGCCGCGGCCCTGCCAGCGCACCCGCTTCGAAGCCGGCTCGTAGTCCAGCGCACCGTGGCTCCACACCGCCTGGGCATGGCCCGCGGTGCGGCGCAGCAGCGCGCGCAGGCGGGCCGCCAGCTCGGCCACCGAGATGGGCTTGATCAGGTAATCGTCCGCGCCCGCATCGAGACCCGCGATGCGCTGTTCAACGCCGTCGCGCGCCGTGAGGATCAGCACCGGCAGCCCGATGCCGCGCTCGCGCCAGCGGCGCAGCCAGGTCATGCCGTCGGCACCGGGCAGGCCCAGGTCCAGCACCATCGCGTCGTACGCCGCTGCCGCCAGCGCCGCGTCGGCCGTGGCGCCGTCGCGAAACCAGTCCACCACGTGGCCGGCCTGGCGCAGGCCAATGGCCAACGGCTCGCCGAGGTCGGCATCGTCTTCGAGAAGGAGCAGGCGCATGTGGGGACGGAATCTAACGCGC
>CBIHPZ010000027.1:0-15401 GCA_966211865.1 uncultured Aquabacterium sp. | reverse complement strand
CATGAAAGACTTCAAGGGCCGCACCGCGGTCATCACCGGCGCGGCTTCCGGCTTCGGGCTGGAAAGCTCGCGCATCGCCGCGCGCCTGGGCATGAACGTGGTGATGGCCGACGTGATGGCCGAACCGCTGGCCAAGGCCGCGGCCGAGATCGAGGCGATGGGCGCGGCGGTGCTGCCTTACCGGCTGGACGTGTCCAAGGCCGCCGAGGTGGAAGCGCTGGGCGAGGCCGTGCGCCAGCGCTTCGGCGCGCCGCACTTCGTCTTCAACAACGCCGGCATTTCCTGCGGCGGCCTGATCTGGGAACACACGCTCAAGGACTGGGAGTGGACCGTCGGCGTCAACCTGATGGGCGTGGCGCACGGCGTGCGCGTGTTCACGCCGATGATGCTGGCCGCCGCCGCGTCGGATCCGGGTTATGAAGGGCACATCGTCAACACCGCGTCGATGGCCGGCATGGTCAACATGCCCAACATGGGCGCCTACAACGTCACCAAGCACGCGGTGGTGTCGATGAGCGAGACGCTCTACCAGGACCTGGCCCTGGTCGGCACGCAGGTGCATGCGCACGTGCTGTGCCCGTACTTCGTGCCCACCGGCATCATCCACAGCGACCGCGCCCGCCCGGCCGACATGGACCGCGGCGCCGAACTCACGGCCAGCCAGCGCGTGGCGAAGCTGCTGGGCGAGAAGGCCGTGTCCAGCGGCAAGGTGACGGCGGCGGAAGTGGCGCAGTTCGTCTTCGACGCGATGGCCGAGAACCGCTTCTACATCTTCAGCCACCCCAGCCCGCGCGCACTGGCGCCGATCCAGACACGGCTGGACGACGTGATGCAGCGCCGCAACCCCAGCGACCCCTATGCCGACCGGCCGGAGCTGGGCCAGCAGCTGCGCGCGGCGCTGAAGGGCTGAGCGGCGCGCGCAAGGGGCGCGGGATAGCGTTTGTATGACGCGGCCACTCAGCGCCGCGGCGCCGTCGTGGCACTGGCGGCGAACAGCCAGGCGCGGGCCGACAGGGTCATCACGGCGGGCAGGCCGCCGAAGGGCTCGGCCAAGGCCGCGGCCTCCACCAGGTCGCCTTCCTCCAGGACTTCCGCCAGCACCAGGTAGGCGTCCCACGGGCCCTGGCGCTCCATCAGCGCGGCCTCGGCCTGCGGGTGCAGCTGCAGGCTGGCCAGTGCCTCGTCCATCGAGGCCTGCAGCAGCTTGGGCAGCAGCGAGGCCAGGCCCAGCGTGAAGAGGGCGCCGGCGGGCGTGTCGCCACGCGCCTCGGCCAGCAGTTCGAAGAAGCGGGCGCGGGCCAATGCCATGGCCTGCAGTGCCGGTGCGGCCGGGCGTTGCGGGCCCTGGCGCACCAGCAGCACGGTGACCCAGCGGTAGAGCTCGTTGCGGCCCAGCATCGCCACCGCCTGCTCGATCGAGCCCAGCTCGACCCCGGGCGCCACCGCCGCGCTGTTCAGCTGGCGCAGCAGGCGGTAGCTCAGGCCCACGTCGGCCTTGACCGCGGCCACCACCTCGGCGGTGTCGGCGTCGCGGGCCAGGCGCGACATCAGCGCCAGCAGGTGCCGGGCCTGCGGGGGCAGGGCGCGCGCCTCGCGCGGGTCGGCCTGGCCGTCGGTGCGGCAGGCGGCGTAGGTGATGCCGGCCTGCAGCGTGGCTTCCAGCACCGCCAGGTTCGGCAGGTGGGGTGCCAGCAGGGCGATGCCGGGGTGGGTTTCGCGGCACTGGCGCAGCGCGGCCATGAGCACCGAGGGATCGTCGTCGCGCGGCAGCAGCAGGAAGTCAGGCGCTTCGGCGACCAGCGCGGGCGGCGCGCCGGCGCTGGCCCATCCGATGGCGGCGCCGGCGGCACGCCACGCGGCCAGGGCGTGGTGCAGGGTGTCGGCGTCGGCGTGGTCGGCTTCGTCCACCGGCACCAGCGCGGCATGCATGCCCGGCAGCCATTCCCCGCCTTCGATCAGGCCGACCCAGGCCAGTGGAATCTCGGCATAGGCCACCTGGCCGGCCTTGGCACACAGCCGCATGGCGGCCAGCAGGCTGCTGGCGCCGGCGCGCGCGGCCATGGGGTCGGCGCGGCCGGCCAGGCGCTGCAGTGCGGCGTCGGCGATGCGGAATTCGAAGCCCGCGATCTCGCCACGCCCCGAGATCAGCGGCCGGTAGGCGCCCACCGCGACGCGGGCGGGTTCTTCCCCGCGGGCCACCGGCGCGGCGGGCCCGCGCGGACGCACCGACCCGCGCGGGGCAGGGTGCGGGGGCGGGCGGCGCAGCAGGCGGTCCAGCAACGATCGCAGCATGGTTGTCAGGCTATCGCATCGGCAGCGATGAGAGGCTATCGGCCTCGACGGGCGCGGATGTAGCCGCGCGCGTCGAACCAAGGAATGCTGCCTCACCGATGGACGCACCCGCTCGCCCGCTGGATCCGGTTGCGCTGGCCCTGCTGCTGACCTTCGGCGGCCTGCTGGCCGGCCTGGCGGTGGGGGCGCTGGTGGGCTGGCGCACGCGCTTCGAGGCGGGGGCCGCGGTGGCACTGCTCGCGCTGGCTGCTGGCGGCCTGGCCGGCGCGGCGCTGGTGGCCCGGCATTTCCACGCCGACACCGCGGTCGCCACGCTGCCCGCCACCGGCTGCAGCGAACGCGCGGGCACCGATGCCGTCAGCCTCTACAGCACCCAACGCTACGGCCTGGTGCTGCCCGGCGGGCGTGAGCTGACGCTGCTGGCGCCCGAGCGGCCCGGCCCCTGCGAGCCCGGCGCTTCGGCCGGTCCGCAGCGGCTGCGCTACCCGCGCGCCGCCGCGCAGGCCGGCGGCAGCGTGGCGGCGGAGATCGAGACCGATCCCCGCGTGGCCCAGGCCGCGCCCTGGGTCTTCCTCGCCTTCGGTGGCTTCGGCCTGGCGGGCGGGCTGGTGATGCTGGCCCAACTGCGGGCCGATGCCCGCCGGGCCCGCCTGGGACCCGCCGCCGACCAGCCGCCCGCCGTCGGACCCGGACGCGCGGCCCTGGCCCGCTGGCTGGCGCTGACCGCGAACGTGCTGGTGCTGGTGGCCGCCATCGCCAGCGTCACTTCCAGCGACGGCGGCCTCGTCTCCACCTTCCGCCTGTTCGAAAGCATCACCGTGGCCTGCGCCTGCCATGCGCTGGCCTTCGGGCTGCGGGGTGTCCTCCGGCTGGAAACCTTCCTCATATTGCTCATCATCGGGGGTGGGTTCGGGGCGGCCGGCTGGTCTGTGCTGGTGACTGGCTGACTACAATCGCGCGTTTGGCCGTCGGCTCAAACGTTCCAGCGTCATTCCATGTCCCTGCCTGCTTCCACTTCTTCCCAGACGATCGGCGCCGCGAGCGACAACAGCGCCCTGGAGGCCGAACTGGCCAGGCTGCTGGTCGAGGCCCTCAACCTCGAAGTGACGCCCGAATCCATCGACCCCACCGCCCAGCTCTACGGTGACGGCCTCGGCCTCGATTCCATCGACATCCTCGAGCTGGCGCTTGAAGTCTCGCGCCGCTACGGCTTCCAGCTGCGTTCGGACGACGAGAACAACCACCTGATCTTCCAGTCGCTGCGCACCCTGGCCGCCCACGTGGCCACGCACCGCACGACCTGAGAGCCCCATCGTGAACGCTCGCCTGGGCGCCGGCGTGGCCGCGGTGCTGGTGTACGCGGTGCTGTCGCACCAGCTGATGCTGCATGCCGCCGACGCACCCTGGGCCGTGGCGGCCATCTTCGGCCCGCTGCTGCTGCCCTGCCTGGCCCTGGCCTGGCGCCGCGGCAACCGCCTGGTGCTGGCACTGACGGTGGCGGCCCTGGTGGCGCTGGTCTTCATCGTGGCCGCGGGCGGCCTGGGCGACGTCAAGCGCCTGTACCTCGCGCAGCACGTGGGCTGGCACGTGGCGCTGGGCCTGAGCTTCGCCGCCAGCCTGCGCGGGCCCGGGTTGACGCTGGTGGGCCAGATGGCCCAGCGGGTGCACGGCGGGCGGCTGTCGCCGCCGATGCAGGCCTACACCGTGCACGTCACCCGGCTGTGGGCCGGCTACTTCTTCGGCATGGCCGCGCTGTCGGTGGCGGTGTACCTGATGGCACCGTGGTCCGCCTGGTCGCTGCTGGCCAACCTGCTGACGCCGCTGGCCATCGCGCTGCTGTTCGTCGGTGAGTACCTGGTGCGCTACTGGATCCACCCCGAGTTCGAGCGGGTGAAGTTCGCCGACGCCGTTCGCGCCTTCCAGCAGCCGACCGACGCCGCCGCGCCGCCGGCGGACGCGCGGGTGTCGCGATGAGCGGGGCCGTGGGCGCCGTCGACGCGCTCGACCCCCTGGCCGTGGCCCAGGCGCTGCCGCTGCTGCGCGGCCACGCGGCCGACGGCACGGTGGCCTGGCGCGGCGCCACGCCGGTGACGGCTGCGCAGTTCCTGGCCGACGTGCGAGCCTTCGCCGCCCGCCTGCCGGCCGTGGGCGCCTGCGTCAACCTCTGCACCGACCGTTATGCCTTCGCGGTTGCCTTCGGCGCCGCGCTGCTGCGCGAACGCGGCTGCCTGCTGCCGCCGAACGCGCGCCCCGAGACGCTGGCCGCGCTGCGCGCCGCGCACGGGCCGATGTTCGTCGCCTGCGACGACCCCGCCTTGCAGGTGCCCGAGCTGGACGTGCTGGTGGTGCCGCAAGCGCAGGCGCAAGTGCCGTCGCCCGAGGGCACGCCGGGCCATGCCGGCGCGGAGGAAGCCGCCGCCGACATGCCTTCGGCCCCGGCCGCGCTGCGGGCCGCCTGCCTGCTCACCTCCGGCTCCACCGGCCAGCCCCAGCCGCACGCCAAGACCTGGGGCCAGCTGCATGCCAACACCGAAGGCGGCGTGCAGCGCCTGTGCGAACTGCTGGACCAGCCCACGCTGCAGGGCCTCACGCTGGTGGCCACCGTGCCGCCGCAGCACAGCTACGGTTTCGAATCCAGCCTGCTGCTGGCGATGCTGGGCGGTGCCGCCTTCCATGCCGGCCGCCCGTTCTACCCGGCCGACATCGCCGCCGCGCTGGCCGAGGTGCCGCGCCCGCGCGCGCTGGTGACCACGCCTTTCCACCTGAAGGCGCTGCTGTCCGCCGGGCTGGACCTGCCGCCCTGCGACCTGGTGCTGAGCGCCACCGCCCCGCTGTCGCCCCAGCTGGCGCGCGAGGCCGAAGCCCGCTTCGGCGGCGCGCTGATCGAGATCTACGGCTGCACCGAGGCCGGCCAGGTCGCCACCCGGCGCAGCGCGCAGACGGAGGTCTGGACCACCTACGGCGCCTTGCGCATCCGCCAGGAAGGTGCCGCGGACGAGGACGGCATCGAGCGCTTCGTGGTGCAAGGCGGCCACGTGCACGAGCCCACGCCGCTGGCCGACCTGCTGAAGCTGGAAGACGACCGGCGCTTCCGCCTGCTGGGCCGCGCCAACGACCTGATCCACGTCGCCGGCCGGCGCAGCTCGCTGGGCCACCTGGACTACCACCTCAACAGCATCGAAGGCGTGCAGGACGGCGCCTTCTGGGTGCCCGACGAGGTGCCCGACGGCGTGGTGCGGCCGGTGGCCTTCGTCGTCGCGCCCGAGCTGACGCGCGACGCCATCATCGGCGCGCTGCGCCACCGGCTGGAAGCGCCTTTCGTGCCGCGCCGCGTGGTGCACGTGGCGGCGCTGCCGCGCGAAGCCACCGGCAAGCTCACGCGTGACGCCTTGCGCCGCTTCGCGCAGGCACAGCTGGGCCTGGCGGGCGCCGCCGGTGCGTCGTCCGGCCCGGCCGCCGGACCCGCGCCGTGAGCCTGCCCGCGCCCCAGGCCGCCACCCATGTGGTGCGCCGCACCGTGCCGGTCGATCATCCTTCCTTCCCCGGCCACTTCCCCGGCCGGCCCATCCTGCCGGGCGTGCTGCTGCTGGCCGAGGTGATGGAGGCGCTGCGCGAACGGGGCGACGCCATCGCCACCGCGGGCTGCGAGATCGCGTCGGCCAAGTTCCTGTCGCCGGTCGCGCCGGGCGATGAACTGACGATCACTTTGCAGGCCAGCGCCAACGGCTGGCGATTCGACGTCAACGTGGGCGCCACGCGCGCAGCCACCGGCAGCCTGGCGCGGAGCGCCGCATGAGCGCCCGTCCCGCTCCGTCCGGCGCCCCGGGTGCCACGCCGCCTGGCGCCGCCAGCGCGGCCTGGACCGCCGAGCGCGAGCGCAGCAGCGCCGGCGTGCTGAAGCTGATGAGCTGGATCGCCGTGCGCTGCGGCCGCCGGGTGTCGCGCGGGGTGCTGCACCTGATCAGCGCCTACTTCGTGCTCTTCGCCCCGGCGGCGCGGCGCGCCAGCGCCCGCTACCTGGCGCGTGTGCACGGCCGCCCGGCGCGCTGGCACGAGGTCTACGCCCACGTCTTCTGCTTCGCCGCCACCATCCTCGACCGCGTCTATTTCCTGCGCCGTCAGACCGGATGGCTAAAGCTCGAAGTGCTCGGCCACGACATGCTCGACGCCGTGCTGGCCGATGGCAAGGGCGCGTTCCTGGTGGGCGCGCACGTCGGCAGCTTCGAGGCCCTGCGCGCGGCCGGCCACGACCGGCCCGACCTCAGCATCTCGATGGTGATGTACCCGGACAACGCGCGGAAGATCAATGCCGCGCTGGCCGCCATCGCGCCCGACGCGGTGCCCGACATCATCGCGCTGGGCCGGCCTGAATCGATGCTGCAGATCCGCGACCGCCTGGCCGAAGGCGCGCTGGTCGGCATGCTGGGCGACCGCACGCTGCACACCGAATCCAACCGCGGCCAGCCGGTGCGCCTGCCTTTCCTGGGCGACGAGGTGGAGTTCAGCGACGGCCCCTTCCGCCTGGCCGACCTGCTGCGCCAGCGCATCATCTTCATGGTGGGGCTGTACCTGGGCGGTGGCCGCTACGAGGTTCGCTTCGAGCCGCTGGCCGACTTCCGCCAGCGCCCGGCCAATGCCGCCGAGCGCGAAGCCCGCATCCGCGGCGCGGTGGCCGATTACGTGCGCCGCCTAGAATCCTTGTGCCGCGAACAGCCCTGCAACTGGTTCAATTTCCATGACTTCTGGCGCGACGACCCAGCGCGGTGATTCCCGGTCCGATGTCCCCGCCCGCGGCCGCCTGGGCCGGCTGGCGGCACCGGTGCTGATGGCGGTGCTGGCCCTGGCCGCGCTGCCCGCCCACGCGCTGGACCTGCCCGAGCTGATGACCCTGCTGGCGCAGAAGCGCAGCGGCGAAGCCCGCTTCACCGAGCAGCGCGAGGTGAAGGGCCTGGAGGCGCCGCTCGCCAGCAGCGGCACGCTCAGTTTCGCGGCGCCCGACCGCTTCACCCGCAAGACCCTCACGCCGCGCCCAGAGAGCATGGTGGTCGAGGGCAACATCGTCACGCTAACGCGCAATGGACGCAGCCGCAGCCTGGCGCTGGATGCCTCGCCCGAGATGGAAGCCATCGTCGAAGCGGTGCGCGGCACGCTGACCGGCAACGCCACCAGCCTGCAGCAGCACTTCAAGCTGGCCGTGGCCGGCACGCCCGAGCAGTGGACCCTGGAGCTCAAGCCCGCCACGCCGCGCCTGGCGGTGATGCTGGACAGCGTGCGCATCGCCGGCAAGCGCAGCGAGCTGCGCACGGTGGAGATGCGCATGGCCGACGGCGACCGCTCGGTGATGACGATCGAGCCCGTCGCCGCCGGCGCGGGCGCGCGGCCCTGACGTGGCCGTGATGCGGCGCCGGCCCGCGCGGTGACGACCCCCGTGACCCAGACCCCGCAGCGGCGCGCCGCCGCCCTGGTGCTGTGGCTGCTCGCCATGGCGGCAGCGGTGCTCATCATCCTGCGCACGCCTTTCTCTGCCGACCTCTCGGCCTTCCTGCCCGCCAGCCCCGAGCCGGCGCAGCGGGTGCTGATCGACCAGATCCACAGCGGCGTGGCGGCGCGCACGCTGATGCTGGGCATCGAGGGCGGCGACGCCACGGCGCGCGCCGAAGCGTCACGCCGGCTGGGCGCCGCCATGCGCGCCAGCGGCCTCTTCGAACAGGTGCACAACGGCGACCTGGCCGGCTGGCAGGCGGCGGGCGAGTGGATCGTCGAGCACCGCTACCAGCTCAGCCCCGCGGTCGAGCCGCGCCGCTTCACGCCCGAAGGCCTGCGCGAGGCGATCGACGAGAACCTCTCGCTGCTGGGCACGCCGGCCGGCGCGGCGGTGAAGCCGCTGCTGGAACGCGACCCCACCGGCGAGACGCAGCGCATCGCCGAAACCCTGCTGCCGGCGGATTCGCCGAAGACGGAGCAGGGCGTCTGGGTGTCGCGCAGGGCGCCGCGGGCGGTGCTGCTGGCGCAGGTGCGCGCCGCCGGGGCCGACCTGGATGCCCAGGCCGCCACCATCCGCCGTGTGCAGGCCGACTTCCAGGCCCTGCAGGCGGCGACGCCCGCGCTGAAGGCGCTAAAGCTTGAAATGAGCGGCCCGCCGACCTTCGCGGTCGACAGCCGCGAGCGCATCCAGACCGAGGTGGTCCACCTCGCGGTGGCCGGAAGCATGGCGATCGGCCTGCTGCTGTTGCTGGCCTTCGGCTCGCTGCCGGCGCTGGCGGTGGCCTTCCTGCCGGTGGCCAGCGGCGTGGTGGCCGGCATTGCGGCGGTGGCGCTGGTCTTCGGCAACGTGCATGGCATGACCTTGGGCTTCGGCAGCACCCTGATCGGCGAGGCCGTGGACTATGCGATTTACTACCTGATCCAGGCCCGCGGTGGCGCCCAGGCCGGCACCGGCTGGCAGCACTGGCTGAAGCAGTCCTGGCCCACCGTGCGGCTGGGCCTGCTGACCTCGGTGTGCGGTTTCGCGGCGCTGGTGTTCTCGGGCTTCCCGGGGCTGGCGCAACTGGGCGTGTTCTCGATCGCCGGCCTGGTGGGCGGGGCGCTGGCCACGCGCTGGGTGCTGCCGGCGCTGCGGCCGGACGGCGCGTCGGGCCAGGGCCTGCGCCGCGGCATGGGCCGCGCCGCCGGCCGCGCCATCACCGCCCTGCAGCGCGGCCGCCTGGCGCTGTGGGCGGCGGCGGGCGTGGCGGCGGTCTTCCTCATCGGTGCGGCAGCCACGCGCGCTTCGTTGTGGGAAGGTGACCTGGCGTCGCTGAGCCCCGTGTCCGCCGCCGCGATGGCGCGCGACGCGGAGCTGCGGTCCGACCTCTCGGCCAGCGACGCGCGCACGCTGGTGGTGGTCAGCGGCGCCAGTGCCGAAGCCGCGCTGCAGGCGGCCGAGCAGGCCGGCGCGAAGCTCGACCCGCTGGTGGCGGCCGGCTCTTTGGCGGGTTATGACAGCGCCGCCCGCTGGCTGCCCAGCCAGGCCACGCAGCGCGCCCGCCTGGCCAGCCTGCCGGACGAAGCCACGCTGCGCGCCAGCCTGGCCCAGGCCACCGCCGGCGGTCCGCTGCCCGCGGCGCGCCTGGAGCCCTTCATCGCGCAGGCCCAGGCCGCGCGCACCCAGCCGCCGGTGGATGCCGCCGCGCTGGCCGGCACGCCGCTGAAGCCGCTGGTCGATGCGCTGCTGTTCCAGCGCAGCGGTGGCGGTGCCCCGCACTGGACCGCGCTGCTGCCGCTGCAGCCCGGCCCCAAGCCGGTGGACGCCGCGGCGCTGAAGCAGGCCCTGGCCGGCCTGCCCGGCCTGCAGGTGGTCGACATCAAGCATGAGCTGGACAGCCTGTACCAGCGCTACCTGCACGAGGCGCTGTGGCAGTCGCTGCTGGGCGCCGCCGCGGTGGTGGTGCTGCTGGCGCTGGTGCTGCGTTCCGGCCGGCGGCTGTGGACCGTGTGCCTGCCGCTGGCGCAGGCGGTGGTGCTGACCCTGGCCGGCCTGGTGATTGCCGGCGTGCCGCTGGGCATCCTGCACCTGGTGGGCCTGCTGCTGGTGGTGGCGGTGGGTTCGAACTACGCGCTGTTCTTCGACCAGCTGGCGCAGGGCGGCCCGGCGGACGACGACACCCTGGCGTCGCTGGTGCTGGCCAACCTGACCACGGTGGTGTCCTTCGGGCTGATCTCCATCTCCGCCATTCCCGCGCTCTCGGCCATCGGCCAGGTGGTCGCACCGGGCGCGCTGCTGGCGCTGCTGCTGTCGGCGGCCGGGCTGCCGCGCCGACCTGTCGCTTCCAACTGACAGGTTTCCCTGCAAGCTGGGGGATGCCCGGACCGGCGCGCCCACTTTCACCGGGGTGTGCGTGGGAAAATCCGCCTTTCGCCGCGTGCGATCGGGCCCTTGAAGTCCGCCGCCCGTCCCGTCTTTTCGCGCTGCACCGCCGCTTGTCCGACCACCTCGCTCCCGCCCACGGCGCCCGCTACAGCCCCCTGATCAAGGCCAGTGCCGTGCTGCACCTGCTGGCACTGGCCGCCTGGGCCTGGCGCCCCGCACTGTGGCCCTGGTGGCTGGCGGCGCTGGTGCTGGACCACGCCGTCATCACCGCCGCGGGCCTGTGGCCGCGCGCCAGCCTGCTGGGCCCGAACATCACGCGCCTGCCGGCTGCCGCCGCGGCCCGCCGCGAGGTGGCGCTGACCATCGACGACGGCCCCGATCCCGAGGTGACGCCCGCGGTGCTGGACCAGCTGCAGCAGGCCGGCGCCCGTGCCACCTTCTTCTGCATCGCCGAACGCGCGGCGCGCCACCCGGCCCTGGTGGCCGAGATCCTGGCCCGCGGCCACAGCGTGCAGAACCACAGCCACGTGCACCGGCACAACTTCTCGCTGCTGGGGCCGCGTGGGTTTGAGTCCGAGATCAGCCGTGCACAAGCGCAGCTGCAATCGCTCACCGGCCAGCGCCCGCGTTTCTTCCGCGCGCCCGCCGGCCTGCGCAACCCCTTCCTGCAGCCGGTGCTGGCGCGCCATGGCCTGGTGCTGACCAGCTGGACCCGCCGCGGCTTCGACACGCGTGAACGCGACCCGCAGCGCGTGCTGCAGCGCCTGACGCACCACCTGGCGGCGGGCGACATCCTGCTGCTGCACGACGGCCACTGCGCCCGCGCGGCCGATGGCCGCCCCGTGGTGCTGCACGTGCTGCCGCGGCTGCTGGAGCGGCTGCGCGCAGCCGGCCTCGTCGCCGTCACGCTGCCGCAGGCCTACTCGACCCCAGAACCGATTTCGCAACCGTTGACGCCCTCGCGTCCCGCGGCCACGCCCCTGCCCACCCGATGAACTCCGCCGTCCTGCCTTCCTCCGCCCCCGTGCCGCCACGCAACGCCCAGACCGACGCCGCCTGGCGCGCGCTGCATGAAGCCGCCTGCGCGCCGTACCGCCGCGCCGGCCGCTTTGCCTGGCACTTCGCGCGGGGCAAGCTGGGGCGCGACCCGGTGTTCCGCGGCCTGCTGGAACGCGGCGGGCTGAAGGCCGGGGCGCACGTGGTCGACATCGGCTGCGGCCAGGGCCTGCTGGCCAGCCTGTTCGCCGCCATCGACGCGCAGGCCCCCCGCTGGCCCGCCGCATGGCCCGCGGCCCCGGTGCGCTGCACCTACACCGGCATCGAGCTGATGCCGCGCGACGTGGCCCGCGCCGAGGCCGCCGTGGGCGACCTGCCCAGCCGCCCGCGCTTCGTCTGCGGCGACATGCGCGAAGTGCCGCTGCCCGCCTGCGACACCGTCGTCATCCTCGACGTGCTGCACTACGTCGACCATGCCGCGCAGGCCGCGCTGCTGCGGCGCGTGCATGAAGCGCTGCGCCCCGGCGGCCGGCTGCTGCTGCGCGTCGGTGATGCGTCCGCCAAGCGCGGCTTCATCATCAGCCAGTGGGTCGACCGCATCGTCACCATGGTGCGCGGCCACCGCGTGCCGCCCACCTGGGGCCGCACGCTGCCCGAATGGATCGCCGTGCTGCAGGCACAGGGCTTCGCCGTGCAGCCGGTGCCGATGAGCCAGGGCACGCCCTTCGCGAACGTGCTGCTGGTGGCCGACCGCGCGCCGGCGCTGGCGGCATGAAGCCGCGGCGTTCACGAGCCGGCCGGCCGGCTGGTTCGCTTGGCGGTTCGCTGGGGGGCTCGCCGGGCGCGGCGCTTGGCGGCTGGCCCGCCGCCGGCCTTTCCGACCGTCACGGACCTGCGGGCTGCCTGGCCGAGGGGCAGGCATGACCATGCGGCCCCTGGCGCTCAGCGCCTTCACCGCCAGCAGCGCCCTGGGCACCGGCCAGGCCGCCACCTTGCAGGCCCTGCGCGAAGGCCGCGGCGGCCTGCGCCACACCGGCTTCGACGTGATCGAAGCCCCGATGTGGCTGGGCCAGGCGCCGGGCGTCGATGAAGAACGCCTGCCGCCCGCGCTGGCGCACTGGAATTGCCGCAACAACCGCCTGGCCTGGCAGGGCCTGCAGGCCGACGGCTTCGCGGCGCGCGTGGACGCAGCGCGGCAGCGCCACGGCGCGCACCGCGTGGCCGTGCTGCTGGGCACCAGCACCTCCGGCATCCTGCAGACCGAAGCCGCCTATCGCCGACGTGACGCGGCCAGCGGCGCGCTGCCGCCCGACTTCCGCTACCGCGAGACGCACAGCGCCGGCTCCGTCGCCGCCTTCGTGCGCGAGGCGCTGCACCTGCAGGGGCCGGCGGCGGTGGTGTCCACCGCCTGCTCGTCCGGCGCCAAGGTCTTCGCGCAGGCCGCGCGCTGGATCGAACTGGGTCTGGTCGACGCGGCGGTGGTCGGCGGCGTCGACAGCCTGTGCCTCACCACGCTGTGCGGCTTCAACGCGCTGGAACTGTTGTCGCCGGAAATCTGCCGGCCCTGGGACGCGGGGCGGCAGGGCCTGTCGATCGGCGAGGCCGCCGCCTTCGCGCTGCTGGAACGTGAAGCCGACGCCGCCGCCTGGCTGCTGGGCTGCGGCGAAAGCAGCGACGGACACCACATGAGCACCCCGCACCCCGAAGGCGCAGGCGCCGTGGCGGCGATGCAGCAGGCCCTGGCCACCGCGGGCCTCGGCGCGTCCGACATCGACTACCTGAACCTGCACGGCACCGCCACGCCCAGCAACGACGCGGTGGAAGACCTCGCCGTGGCCCGGGTGTTCGGCGACACGCTGCCCTGCAGCTCCACCAAGGGCGCCACCGGCCACACGCTGGGCGCGGCCGGTGCGCTGGAAGCGGTGATCTGCGCGCTGGCGCTGCAGCACGGCTTGCTGCCCGGCGGCCTGAACCGCCTGTCGCCCGACCCCGCGCTGCGCAGCCGCTACCTGGACGCGCCGCGCACCGCCGCGCCGCGCCGCGTGGCCAGCAATTCCTTCGGCTTCGGCGGCAGCAACGCCTGCCTGGTGCTGGGCCGGAGCGCCGCATGAGCACGCACCAGCCAACACTTGAAGTGAGCGTGTGCGGCGTCGGCCTGCTGGGCCCGGGCCTGGCCGACTGGGCCACCGGCGCACCGCTGCTGGCTGGCACGCAGCCTTGGGCAGCAGCGCCCACGGTCATCCCGCCGCCCGCGCGCCTGCCGCCCACCGAACGCCGCCGCGCCGGCGCCATCGTCAAGCTCGCCTTCGCGGTCGCCGAGCAGGCCGTGGCCGCCACGGGTGCGGACCCATCGACGCTGGCCACGGTGTTCAGCTCCAGCAGCGCCGACACCGCCAACTGCCACGCCTTGTGCGAGGCGCTGGCCCAGCCCGAGCGCATCGTCTCGCCGACCCGCTTCACGAATTCCGTGCACAACGCCGCGGCCGGCTACTGGCACATCGCGGCGGGTTCGCGCGCCGCGTCGACCAGCCTGGCGGCCTTCGACGGCAGCTTCGGCGCCGGCCTGCTGGAGGCCGCGGCACAGGCCGCCGCCACCGGCCAGCCGGTGCTGCTGGTGGCCGCCGACCTGCCGTACCCGCAGCCGCTGCAGGCCGCGCGACCGTTGCCCGACGCCTTTGGCGTGGCGCTGCTGCTGGCACCGGCCGGCGCACCGGCAGAGGTCGCACGGCTGGGGCTGGGGCTGCGGCCGGGCGAGGCCACACTGTCCGCGTGCACCGATCCCGGCCTGGAAGCGCTGCGCGGCAGCATCCCCGCCGCGCGCGGCTTGCCGCTGCTGCGGGCGCTGGCACGCGGCGATGGGCACGCGGTTCTGCTGCTCGACTACCTGGATGGCCTGGCGCTCGAAGTGAGCGTCACCCTGGACGGGATGGCGGCCGGCGCTGCGGGTGCTGCTGGGGCTGCTGGGGCCGGGGCCGGACCCCGCGTGGGTTGGGGCGAGGGCGCAGGCGCGGACCTGGGAGGCCAGGCGCGATGACCGGCCCGGCCACGCTCGACCGCGCCGGCATTGCCGCGCGCATCCCGCACCGTGACCGCATGTGCCTGCTCGACCGCCTGGTGCACTGGACGCCCGAGGGCATCGAATGCCGCAGCGCCAGCCACCGCGATGCCGACAACCCGCTGCGCAGCGCCAGCGGCCTGCTGGCACCGTGCGCCGTGGAGTACGCGGCGCAGGCCATGGCCCTGCACGGCTCGTTGGTGGCGCCCGCCGGGGACGCTCCGAAACCGGGTTATCTCGCCAGCGTGCGCCAGGTCCACCTGGCCGTGGCCACGCTGCACGACGTGCCGGGCGAGCTGCAGGTGCGCGCCACCCGCCTGGCGGGCGATGCGCGCCAGATCCTCTACCAGTTCAGCGTCGCTGACGAGGCGGGCCGCGTTCTGGCCGAAGGCCGCGCCACCGTGGTGCTGAACGCGCTGCCGGCTTGAGACACCCCCTCGGACCCGCCGGAACACTTCACAGGCTCTCGACATGACCGACACCAACCTGCCGCTGGCCGGCAAGCGCGCGCTCGTCACCGGCGCCAGCGGCGCGCTGGGCCAGGCCATCGCCCGCCGCCTCGCGCGAGACGGCGCCACCTTGCTGCTGCACGCCAACCGCGGCGCGGACACCATCGAACAGCTGGCCGCCGAACTGCGCGCCGCCGGGGGCGCGGCCGAGTGCCATGCCTTCGACGTGGCCGACGCCGACGCCTCGCGCGTGGCCACCGAGCGCATGCTGGCCGGCGGGCCGGTGCAGGTCATCGTCAACAACGCCGGCGTGCACGACGACGCGGTGTTCCCGGGCATGGGCGCGGCGCAGTGGCACCGCGTGATCGACGTGTCGCTGCACGGCTTCTTCCACGTCACCCAGCCGCTGGTGCTGCCGATGTTGCGCACGCGCTGGGGCCGCATCGTCAACATCAGCTCGGTGGCCGCGCTGATGGGCAACCGCGGCCAGGTGAACTACGCGGCCGCCAAGGGCGCGCTGAACAGCGCCACCAAGGCCCTGTCGCTGGAGGTGGCCAGCCGCGGCGTGACGGTGAACGCCGTGGCGCCCGGCATCATCGCCTCGCCGATGGCCGACGGCAGCTTCGACGCCGCCACCATCGCCCAGCTGGTGCCCGCCAAGCGCGCCGGCCGGCCGGAGGAAGTGGCCGACCTGGTCGGCTTCCTGGCCAGCCCGATGGCCGCGTACATCAGCGGTCAGGTGATCGCCATCAACGGCGGC
>CBIHPZ010000026.1:0-15405 GCA_966211865.1 uncultured Aquabacterium sp. | reverse complement strand
TTCAACCGCCGCTGGGTGCTGCGCGTGCTGTGGGAACTGCGCGGCGAGCCGATGAGCTTCCGCGCGCTGCAGTCGGCCTGCGGCGACCTCTCGCCCACGGTGCTGAACCAGCGCCTGGCCGAATTGCGCGAGGCTGCGCTGGTGGACGCGGGCGAGGCCGGCTACGCGCTGACACCGCTGGGCCGCGAGCTGATCGTGGCGTTCGAGCCGCTCACCGCCTGGGCGCTGCGCTGGCAGGGCCAAGGCCGCTGACTTCATTCAGCGGCCGCTACACTGCGCCGCTCCGATGAACCCCGACGCCCACCTCCTCTGGCGCCGTCCGCGCTGGGCGCTGGCGATGCTGCTGGCCTGCCTGGGTACGCTGGGGCCGTTCGCGATCGACACCTATCTGCCCGCGTTCCAGGGCATCGCCGCATCGCTGGGCGCCACGCCGGCGCAGATGCAGCAGACGCTGTCGGCCTACCTGTTCGGCTTCGCGCTGATGAACCTGTTCCACGGCGCGCTGTCCGACGCCGTGGGCCGCCGGCCGGTGGTGCTGGGCGGGCTGCTGCTGTTCACGCTGGCCTCGCTGGGCTGCGCGCTGTCGCAGTCGATCGGCGCGCTGGTGGCCTTCCGCGCGCTGCAGGGCATGTCCGCCGGCGCCGGCGTGGTGGTGGCGCGGGCCATCATCCGCGACATGTTCGCGCCGGCCGATGCGCAGCGCGTGATGTCGCAGGTGACGATCTACTTCGGCGTGGCGCCGGCGGTGGCGCCCATCGTCGGCGGCTTCCTGTTCGTGCACGCCGGCTGGCATTCGATCTTCTGGTTCCTGACCGGCATCGGCGTGCTGCTGCTGCTGCTCAACCTGCGCTTCCTGCCCGAGACGCTGCACCTCGACCAGCGCCAGTCCTTCATGCCGGGACCGCTGTTGCGCGGCTATGCGCAGCTCATCGGCAACCCGCGCTTCGTGGCGCTGGCCTTTGCCAGCGGCGTGCCCTTCAACGGCATGTTCCTGTACGTGCTGTCGGCGCCCGAATTCCTGGGCACGCACCTGAAGCTCGGGCCGACCCAGTTCTTCTGGTTCTTCGGCCTGACCATCAGCGGGATCATGCTGGGCGCCTTCCTGTCGGGCCGCGCGGCGGGCCGGCTGCCGCCGCGGCGGCAGGTGCGCATCGGCTTCTCGGTGATGGTGGTGGTGTCGCTGCTCAACATCCTGCTCAACCTGCTGCTGGAACCGCACCCGGCCTGGGCGCTGCCGCCGGTGGGCATCTTTGCCTTCGGCTGGGCGCTGACCGCGCCGGTGGTCACGCTGATGCTGCTGGACCTGGTGCCCGAGCGGCGCGGCATGGCCGCTTCGCTGCAGGCCTGCGTGGGCAGCGTGGCCAACGGCATCGTGGCGGGCGTGCTGGCGCCGCTCGTGATGCATTCCACGGTGGCGCTGGCGCTGGCGTCCTTCGGGCTGATGTGCGTGGGGCTGGTGGCGTGGATCTGGGTGCGGCGGCACACGGTGTGAACCGACGGCTCGCCCGGCGCGCCGGATTCATCCACGGCTTGCGGGTCGGCTCGGTGCCGGCCGCGCACTCAAGCGCCGCGCCGCGCGGCCGATAGATCCGGGAGCAGGGCTCCGGCGCCGTTCCGGCCGGGCCTTCACATCCCCGATCCCTGCCGCCCCTTGCCGGGCCGCCCGCCGCCATGTCCGCTCCGTTCCGCCCCTCCTTGTGCTGCCTCGCCCTGGCCAGCCTGCTGCTCCTGATGGCCGCGCCGCTGCAGGCGTCCGACAACCTGGGCAACGTGGTGCCGCGCATGGCGCCGCCGCGCGAGCACAAGGCGCCGATCCCGCGCGGCGAGGCTTCCGCCCCGGCCGAGACCGAAGCCAAGGCCAAGCCTGCGGCCCCGCTGCCGCCAGGGCGCGACCCGATGGATGTGCTGCGCGAGCGCCTGGCCGAGAAGCTGGGCGCGGCGAAGGCGCCGCAGTCGCCCTCGCCCTACGTGATGCAGGTGACCAGCAAGACCGAATCGGGTGACGGGCACGCGCCGGCCGCTGCCGCGGCGGCGCCCAAGCCGGCGGCCCGCAAGGCCGCGCCGCCCGCCGCCGATTCCCACGACCTGGTGGGCAAGCTGCGCGCCGAAAAAGCCGCCGCCCGCACGCCGGACGGCCATTCGCCGCACTGGAGCTACGACGGCAGCGCCGGCCCCGAGGCCTGGGCGCGGCTGAACCCCGAGTTCGCGAAGTGCAGCACCGGCCAGCGCCAGAGTCCCATCGACATCCGCGGCGGCATCAAGGTCGACCTGGACCCGGTGCAGTTCGACTACAAGCCGGTCAGCTTCGGCGTCATCGACAACGGCCACACGGTGCAGGTGAACGTCGGCAACGGCAATGCCATCGAGGTGCAGGGCCGGCGCTACGAGCTGGTGCAGTTCCATTTCCACCGCCCGTCCGAAGAGCGCATCGACGGCCGCCAGTTCGACATGGTGGCGCACCTGGTGCACAAGGATGCCGAAGGCCGCCTGGCCGTGGTGGCGGTGCTGCTGGACCGCGGCAGCGCGCACGCCGTGGTGCAGCAGGTGTGGAACAACCTGCCGCTGGAAAAGGGCGAGCAGCTGGACGCCCGCACGCCCATCGACCTGAGCGCGCTGCTGCCGGCCGACCGCCGCTACTACACCTACATGGGCTCGCTCACCACGCCGCCCTGCAGCGAAGGCGTGCTGTGGATGGTGATGCAGCAGCCGGTGACGATCTCGCAGTCGCAGATCAACATCTTCGCCAAGCTGTACCCGATGAATGCGCGGCCGATCCAGTCGGCGGCGGGGCGGCTGATCAAGCAGTCGAACTGACGCGCGGCGCGCCGGGGCGCCGCCGGCGGATCAGCTCAACCGCCGTCCGGCCCGGCCTCCAGCCGGTCGTTCACCCGCTGCAGCAGTGACAACAGCTGCGCCTGCTCCGCCTTGTCCAAGCCCGCCACGGCGTCGGCCGCCAGGCGGCGGTGCTGCTGCTGCAGCGTGTCCTGCACCGCCAGCCCGGCCAGCGTGAGGCTCAGGCGCTGGTGGCGCCGGTCCGCCTCGTCCGCCACGCGTTCCAGCAGGCCGACGTCCACCAGCCGCTTCAACAGCCGCGCCAGCTGCGCCTTGTCGCGGCCGCTGTGCTCGGCCAGCTCGCTGGCGGTGGCGCCGGGATGGCGCGCGAAGAAGCCCAGCACCTTGCTTTCCATGTGCGTGACCGCCTGCGGCCCCTCGCGCAGGCCCTGGTACTGCAGCGCGCGGAAGCGGTGCATCAGGCGGTGCACCAGGTCCATCACCGCGTCGGCGGTGGCGGCGGCGCCGGAAGGGGGGGATGTACCGGACGCGCCGGACGTGGGCACGTCGGCGGAATGGTTGACTTTATCAACTGACTCGCGCATGATCGGATGACATTGTCAATCAATTCCGGCGTCGCCTCCGGAAAGCCCCGCCATGACGTCCACCGCCGCCCTCCGTCCCGCCAGCCTCCCTCCCGCTACCCCTGCGGCCGACACCCCGGCCGCCCACGCGGCCGATGCCGCTGCAGCTCAAGCCGCTGCTGGGGGTGCCGCCCCCGCCGACCGCCGCGTGCAGCGCGTGCGCCACGAACTGCGCCGCCGCCGCCTCGTCGTGCGCCGCGTCGAGCAGCTCAGCCCCGGCATGCGCCGCATCACGCTGGGCGGCGACGACCTGGAAGGCTTCGTCAGCGCGTCCTTCGACGACCACGTGAAGCTGCTGTTCGATTCGGGCGAAGCGCGCGACTACACGCCGCGCCGCCACGATGCCGCCGCCGGCGAGCTGCAGATCGACTTCGCGCTGCACGGCGACGGCCCCGCCGCCACCTGGGCGCAGCAGGCCCGGGCCGGTGATGCGCTGAGCGTCGGCGGCCCGCGCGGCTCCTTCATCATCCCCACCGATTTCGACTGGCACCTGCTGGCCGGCGACGACACCGCGCTGCCCGCCATCGCCCGCCGGCTGGAGGAACTGCCCGCCGGCAGCCGCGCCATCGTGCGCCTGGCCGTGGCGCCGGCCGACCGGCGTCCGCTGGCCACGCAGGCCGCGCTGGACCTGCAGTGGCTGGACGATGCCGCGCAACTGCCGCAGGCGCTGCGCGAACTGGCGCTGCCGCCGGGCGAGGGCTACGCCTGGTGCGCGGGCGAAGCCGCTGTGATGGCTGCCGCGCGGCGCGTGCTGGTGCAGGAGCTCGGGCATCCCGCACACGCCATTCGCGCGGCCGCTTACTGGAAGCGTGGCGCCGCCGCGCACCACGAGCACCTGGAAGCCTGACACGCGACCCGGCTCGTCCCGCGCGGGGAGCCCATGCCGTCCCATCCTCAGCTTGCCGGATGACGCAGCCCCGGTCCGCCGCCACAGTCCGTGCCTCGCTTTGCAAACGGGGAGCCACGGGCCATGACCACCATCTTCATGAAGGGGGCCTCGGGCCCCGCCGTCGCCGAGCTGGGGGCGAAGCTCTCCGACGCCCTGGACGGCGATGCCGCGCAGTTCCCGGGCGTGGCCACGGCCACGCTGATCGACGACGACTTCGACGCCGCCATCCGCCGCTGGCAGGGCGGCGTCGGGCTGATTGCCGACGGCGTCATCGGCCCGCTGTGCCAGTCGCTGCTCGGCCTGATCGACCCGCAAGGCCCGAAGTTCCAGCAGACCCCGCTGACCATGGCGGCGGTGAGCCGGATGTTCCCGGCCACCAAGCCGGCCAACCTGGCGCGCTACCTGCCTTATGTCGAGGCGGCGCTGGGCGTCACGGGCCTGACCGACGCGCCGATGGTGCTGGGCGCACTGGGCACCATCCGTGCGGAGACCGAGGGCTTCGTGCCCATCTCCGAATTCCAGTCGCGCTTCAACACCGAGCCGGGCAAGCCGCCCTTCAGCCTCTACGACTTCAAGAAGAGCCTGGGCAACGGCGCCGTGGGCGACGGCGCCCGCTACCGCGGCCGCGGCTTCGTGCAGCTGACCGGCAAGGCGAACTACGCGCAGTACGGCGCGCAGCTGAAGCTGCCGCTGGACCAGCAGCCCGAACTGGCCAATGCCCCCGAGATCGCGGCGATGCTGCTGGCGCTGTTCCTGGCGGACCACGCGAAGGACTTCCGCGCCGCCGTGGCGGCCGGTGAATTCGCCAAGGCGCGCAAGCTGGTGAACGGCGGTGCGCACGGCCTCGACCGCTTCAAGGCCGTCTTCGACGTCGTGGCGGCCAGCGGCGGCTGGCCCACTTCCGACAGCACCATCACGGTGGGAGCGGGCGCCACGGTGCCGCGGCACAAGCAGGTGCCGGTGGCCTCCAAGGCCAAGAAGGACGCGGTGGACCTGCGCGACCGGCAGTTCATGCCCGTCGCCATCTCGCTGCCGGACGTTTATCCGCCGACCGACGAGGTGGAGGCCTACCTCGGCCCCTACACGCGCACCGGGCTGGTCCTGGACCAGGGCCGCGAAGGCGCCTGCACCGGCTTCGGCCTGGCCTGCGTCATCAACTACCTGCGCTGGGTGAAGGCCCGCTGCCCGGCCAGGCTCGACCCCATCAGCCCGCGCATGCTGTACACGCTGGCGCGGCGCTACGACGAGTACGCCGGCGAGAACTACGAAGGGTCCAGCTGCCGCGGCGCCATCAAGGGCTGGTTCCACAACGGCGTGTGCCTGGAAGACGACTGGCCCTATTCGGTGGGCGCCGCCAAGCCGCCGAAGTACGGCTATGCCGCGCGTGCCGCGGCCACCACCCTGGGCGTGTACTACCGCGTCGACACCAGGTCGATCACCGACATGCAGGCGGCCATCCACCAGCACCGCGCGGTCTTCGTGTCGGCCTTCGTGCACGACGGCTGGTCGGACATCCCCAACCGCAAGACCGCGCCCAAGGACCACGCCGACCTGCCGCTGATCGCCTTCGATGGCCACCCGTCGAAGACCGACGGCCATGCCTTCGCGCTGGTCGGCTACGACTGCCGCGGCTTCATCGTGCAGAACTCCTGGGGCAAGGACTGGGGCGCGGGCGGCTTTGCCGTGCTGTCCTACCTGGACTGGCTGGCCAATGGCATGGACGCCTGGGTGGTGTCGCTGGGCGTGCCGGGGGTGGTGGCCGGGCGCCTGGCCTCCGGCACGGGCGGTGAAGGCGCTGCCCGCCGCGCCGGCGCCGCGGACAAGGGCCAATGGTGGGACGAGGGCCTGGCCTACCGTCACAGCGTGGTGCTGGGCAACGACGGCCGCGTCAGCCGCTACCTGACCGAGGACGAGCGTCCGCGCAAGCTGCAGCACCAGGCCTATTCGCTGCCCGACCTGTGGTTCCGCGAGCAGAAGCCGGGCGGCAAGAAGCGCGTGGTGCTGTACGCGCACGGCGGCCTCAACAGCGAGTCCGACGCCATCGCCCGTGCCAGCGCCATGGGCCGTTATTTCATCGGCAACGGCTGCTACCCGCTGTTCCTGGTGTGGAAGACGGGGCTCTGGGAATCCATCGGCGACATCCTGGCCGACAAGGCGCGGCGCGAGCCCGCGCGCGCCGGCGGCATCCTCGACGCCATCACCGAGAAGACCGATGCGCTGCTGGAACGCAGCGTGGGCCGCCAGGGCGCGCGGCCGCTCTGGAGCGAGATGAAGGAGAACGCGCAGCTGGCCTACGCGCCGCGCCATGGCGGCGAACTGCTGCTGGATGCGCTGTGCGCGCTCTCGGACACCTGGAAGGACGATTTCGAGCTGCACCTGGTGGGGCACTCGGCGGGCTCGATCGCGCTGGGGCACTTCGTCAGCGCGCTGCGCAAGCGCCGCCAGGAGGCGCGTGACGGCGGCCTGGCCGAGCGCCTGGCGTCGGTCCACCTCTACGCGCCGGCCTGCACCGTCGCCTTCGCCAACCAGCACTACGCCGCCGACGCCGAGCTGATGAAGCGCCTGCACCTGGACCTGCTGAGCGACGAGGCCGAGCTCGACGACAACGTCGTGTTCGTCTACCGCAAGTCGCTGCTGTACCTGGTCTCCAACGCGCTGGAGGCGGACCTGCGCACGCCGCTGCTGGGCCTGGACCTCGTCGGCCAGGCCGACTACGCGAACTGGGACGGCACGTCCGACACCGGCGAGGCGCTGGCCGTGTGGCGCGAAGCCGCCGCGGCCGCGCGGCTGAAGAGCCGCACCACGCTGACGGCGGGGCAGACGGTCGTCGCCCACACGGCCGCGGAGGGCAAGGTGCTGAAGAAGGCCTCGCATGGCGGCTTCGACAACGACATCGAGGTGGTGGGCCGCACGCTGGGCCGCATCCTCGGCGTGAAGCCGGAGGAGCTGCCGGTGAAGGTCGACGACCTGCGCGGGTACTGAGCGCCAGGCGCTGCGCTGCGCAGCGCCCGCCTTGCTTCGCCGCCCTGGCGTGCCGCGGGCCTCTGTGGCCCGGGCCGTTCGCTCGGGCGGCTTTTTTGCGGCCTGCGGCGGGTGCTGGTGCGTCCGCCTGCCGTGTTGAACCGGGCCGTGGCGTGTCCGCCTGCCCTGTTGAACGGGGCCGCGCGTCCCCTGCGTCCGCCCCTGCCGCTCCGGCCGCGTTGTGCCCTGCGTTGGGCGCCTTGGTCGCGGGTGCTGCGGGCTTTCCCCCACATCCCCCCACCAGATGACGGGCTCACCCGCCGAGCCACCCCACACTCCTCATGCTCCGCTTTCAGTCACTCACCTAAGTCCTTATTTATCAAGCCTTTTTCAAAGTTGCCCACAACTTTCGCATCCGTTACTAAGTCTTTGATTTCATTGATTATTTTTAGCGGCTTTCGTTGAATTCCGCAGTTTCCTCCGCTAAAGTGTCATCCAGTGGGTGATGGTGGGGAATCGTGGCGGAGTTCGTGTTTCAGGGTACGTCGGCGCTGACGCTGGACGGCAAGGGGCGTGTCAACGTCCCGGCCCGCCACCGCGACGCGTTGATGGCCTCCACGAACGGCCAGCTCACCCTCACCAAGCACCCCGTCGGCTGCCTCCTGGTCTTCCCCCGACCCGCCTGGGAGCAGTTCCGCGACAAGCTGCTGGCGCTGCCCATGTCGGCCGACGGCTGGCGGCGCATCTTCATCGGCAGTGCGGTGGACGTCGACATCGACTCCGCCGGCCGACTGCACGTCTCGCCCGAGCTGCGCGCCGCCGCGGCGCTGACGAAAGACGTGCTGCTGCTGGGCATGGGCCAGCGGCTCGAGCTGTGGGACACGGCGCGCCACGCCGCCCACGAGGCGCAGACGATGGCCGGCGAGATGCCCGACGCCATCAAGGACTTCGTCTTCTGATGCTGCCCGACCCCACATGGCAGCACACCACCGTCCTCCTGGCCGAAGCGATCGACGCGATCGCCACCCGCCCGGACGGTGTGTACGTCGACGGCACCTTCGGCCGCGGCGGCCATTCGCGCGCGTTGCTGGCGCGGCTGGGGCCGGCCGCGAAGCTGGTGGTGTTCGACAAGGACCCGGAAGCCATCGCCGTGGCGCGCGAGCTGGCCGCGGCCGATGCCCGCGTGCTGCCGGTGCACGACAGCTTCGCCGCCATGCCGCAGGCCTTCGCCACGCTCGGGCTGCCGCAGGCGCACGGCGTGCTGCTGGACCTGGGCGTCAGCTCGCCGCAGATCGACAACCCCGCGCGCGGGTTCAGCTTCCGCTTCGAGGCGCCGCTGGACATGCGCATGGACACGACCCGCGGCGAAACGGCCGCGGACTTCCTGGCGCGCGCCGATGAACGGCAGATTGCAGAGGTGATCCGTGATTACGGCGAAGAACGGTTTGCTGTTCAGATTGCAAAGGCGCTTGTTGCTCGCCGGGCAGGCGGGAGTCCTGTTCGAACCACGCGGGAGCTTTCCGAAGTCGTGGCTCGTGCGGTCAAAACCCGCGAACCGGGCCAGGACCCTGCAACGCGCACATTTCAAGCTCTTCGGATTTTCGTCAACGCTGAGCTCGAGGATCTCGAGCAGGCCCTAGCCGCCACGCTCGATCTGCTGGCCCCCGAAGGACGCCTGGCCGTGATCAGCTTCCACTCGCTCGAAGACCGCATCGTCAAGACCTTCATCGCGCGCGAAAGCCGCGAGGTGGTGGACCGGCGCGCGCCCTTCGCGCCGCCCAAGGCCATGCGGCTGAAGGCGCTGGGGCGCATCAAGCCCAGTGCGGAAGAAGTGGCGGCCAATCCCCGCGCCCGCTCCGCGATCCTTCGCGTGGCCGAACGAACCGAAGCGCCCGCCGCGACACCGGCCGGCGCCCGCAGGAGTTGAGGCCATGTCCCGCCTCAACCTGCTCCTGCTGCTGGTGCTCATCGTCAGCAGCCTCTTCCTGATCCGCAGCGCGTACGACGCGCGGCGCCTCTTCGCCGACATCCACAAGGCCGAGGTGGAAGCCATGCGCCTGGATGGTGAATACAAGCGCCTGGAGGCCGAACGCCAGGCCCAGGCCACCAGCCTGCGCGTGGAGCGCACCGCGCGCGAGAAGCTGCAGATGCGCACCGTCACCCCCGCCGTGACCATGTACGTCGTCGACCCCGCGGCTTCTGCGGCTGCCGCCGGCGTGACGGGCGCCACCACCGTGCCCGCCGCCTCGGCCGCCGTCTTCACGCCTGCGGGCGCCGCCTCCGGAGCCTCCCGATGAAAAAGCTTCTCCAGGCGCCGCGCGCGCGCAGCACCCGCGGCGTGAACTACGCCACCAGCCCGCTGCTGGCGTCGAAGACGCCCAACTGGCGCAGCCGCTTCATCGTGGCGCTGGTGGGCCTGAGCTTTGCCGGGCTGCTGGGCCGGGCGGCGTACGTGCAGATGATCAATGCCGAGTTCTTCCAGAAGCAGGGCGAGAAGCGCTACGCCCACACGCTGGAAGTGCCGGCCAACCGCGGCCGCATCCTGGACCGCAATGGCCTGCTGCTGGCGTCCAGCGTGCCCGCGCCCAGCGTGTGGGCCATTCCGAAGGATTTCGAGGCCAATACCGAGCAGCGCCGCAAGCTCTTGAAGCTGCTGGACATGGACGCCAAGGAATTCGACGCGCGCATGGCCTCGGGCAGCAACAACTTCGCGTGGATCAAGCGCCAGGTCGACCCCGAGACCTGGGCGCAGATCAAGGCCACCGGCGTCAAGGGTCTTTACGAATCGCGCGAATACCGCCGCCGCTATCCGGAAGGCGAATCCGCCGCGCACGTGGTGGGATTCACCAACATCGAGGACAACGGCCAGGAAGGCATCGAGCTCGCGTTCCAGCGCGAACTGCAGGGCCACAAGGGCTCGCGCGAGGTGGTGAAGGACCGGCTCGGCCGCGTGGTCGAGGACTTCGGTCCCGGCGTGGAGCCCGCCAATGGCCGCGACGTGCAATTGGCCATTGATTCGAAGGTGCAGTTCTTCGCCTACCAGCGCGTGCGCGACGCGGTGGCCGAGCACAAGGCCAAGGCCGGCAGCGTGGTGGTGCTGGACACGCAGACCGGCGAAATCCTGGCATTGGCCAATTACCCCAGCTACGACCCCGCGCACCGCCAGAAGCTGGAAGGCGAGCAATTGCGCAACCGCGCATTGACCGACGTCTTCGAGCCCGGCTCGACGATGAAGCCCTTCATCGCCGCCATTGCGCTGGACACCGGCCGCGTGCGCATCGACACGCCGCTCAATACCGCGCCCGGCAGCATGGTGGTCAGCGGCATTCCCATCCGCGACGCGCACCCGCACGGCATGCTCACCGTGCAGGAAGTGATCCAGAAGTCCAGCAACATCGGCACCGTGCGCATGGCCATGCAGATGCAGCCGCGCGAGATGTGGGAGATGTTCAGCGCCGTCGGCTACGGCCAGAAGCCGCAGATCAATTTCCCCGGCGCCGTCTCCGGCCGCCTGCGCCCGTACAAGAGCTGGCGCCCGATCGAGCAGGCCACGATGGCCTATGGCTACGGCGTGTCCGCCTCATTGCTGCAAATGGCACGCGCCTACACCGCCTTCGCGAACGACGGCGAGGTGATTCCCGTCAGCATGCTGCGCCAGGACCAGCACGGTCCCGGCCTGCGCGTGATGTCTGCCGGCACCGCGCAGGAGATCCGCAAGATGCTGCAGATGGCCGCCGGCCCCGGCGGCACCGGGCCCCTGGCGCAGACCATCGGCTATTCGGTGGGCGGCAAGAGCGGCACCGCGCACAAGCAGGAAGGCCGCGGCTACGCGTCGAACAAGTACCGCTCGTGGTTCGTCGGCATGGCGCCCATCAACAAGCCGCGGATCATCGTGGCGGTGATGGTGGACGAGCCGAGCAATGGCCAGTATTTCGGCGGCTCGGTGGCCGCCCCCGTGTTCAGCCAGGTGGTGCAGCAGACGCTGCGCATGATGGGCGTGCCGCCCGACCTGGACGTGAAGCCGCAGGTGGTGGCCAAGGCGCTGCCGCCGGTGCACGAGAGCTTCTGAAGCGAAGGCCGCTGAGATGTTGACGAAGCTGAAATCCCCGGGCGCTGCCGCCCGCTGGCTGGGCGAGTGGGTCACCGGCACCTTGCGCACCGACAGCCGCCAGGTGCAGCCGGGCGATGCCTTCATCGCCTGGCCCGGCTACGCCACCGACGGTCGCCAATACGCGCGCGCCGCGCTGGATGCGGGTGCATCGACGGTGCTGGTGGAAGACCAGGGCATCGAGGCCTTCGGCTTCGACACCGACGGCCACCCCGGCTTCATCCACGGCAATGCGCGCATCGGCACGCTGCCTTCATTGAAGGCGGCCACCGGCCCCATTGCCGCGCAGTTCTACGCCGAGCCCTCGCAGCAATTGGACGTGGTGGCCGTGACCGGCACCAACGGCAAGAGCTCCACCGCGTGGTGGACCGCGCAGGCGCTGTCGCTGCTGGGCAAGCGCTGCGGCGTGGTGGGCACGCTGGGCATTGGCGAGCCGCCATTGCGCGGCTCGGCGGGTTCGGTGCAATTCACCGGGCTGACCACGCCCGATCCGGTGCTGCTGCAGCAGGGTTTCCGCCGCATGGCCGATGCCGGCTTCGCGGCCTGCGCGATCGAGGCCTCGTCGATCGGCCTGGCCGAGCACCGCCTGGACGGCACGCGCATCCGCGTGGCGCAGTTCACCAACTTCACGCGCGACCACCTGGACTACCACGGCGACATGGACGCCTACTGGGCCACCAAGCGCGCGCTGTTCGACTGGCCGGGGCTGGAAGCGGCCGCGATCAACATCGACGATGAGAAGGGCGCGGCGCTGGCGGCCGAACTGGCCGGCGGTGCCCTGGACGTCTGGACCTGCTCCGTGAAAGGCCCGGCACGCCTGGCCGCCCATAACCTGCGTTATGAGGATGGCGGCCTGGCCTTCGAACTGACCGAAGGCGCCGAGACTGTCACCGTCCGCAGCACCCTGATCGGCGACTACAACGCCAGCAACCTGGTCGGCGTCATCGGTGCCTTGCGCGCGCTGGGCGTGCCGCTGGCCGATGCCGCCGGCTGCGTGCCCGAGCTGACGCCGGTGCCCGGCCGCATGCAGCGCGTGGCCGCCGGCGCGGCGAATCAGCCGGAAGTCGTCGTCGACTACGCCCACACGCCCGATGCGCTGGACAAGGCCGTGGCCGCGCTGCGCCCGCTGGCCGAGGCGCGCGGCGGCCAGCTGTGGTGCGTGTTCGGCTGCGGTGGCAACCGCGACGCCACCAAGCGCCCGCTGATGGGTGCGATTGCGAAGCGCCTGGCCGACCGCGTGGTCGTCACCAGCGACAACCCCCGCCATGAAAACCCGGCGCAGATCCTGGCGCAGATCCTGGTGGGCATCAGTGCGCAGGACGGCGTGGACGTGATCGAGGACCGCCGCGCCGCCATCGGCCACGCGGTGAAGGACGCCGATGCGCGCGACGTGGTGCTGATCGCGGGCAAGGGGCATGAGGACTACCAGGAGATCGCGGGCGTGAAGCACCCGTTCCTGGACGCGCAGGTCGCCGCCGAGGCGCTGCAGCAACGAGGCAACTGAGGCATGACGATGATGACGCTCGCCGAAGCCCACGCGTTGATCCCCGGATCGACGCTGGTCGGCGACCCCGCGACCGCGATCGAGCGCGTGCACAGCGACACCCGCTCGCTGCGCGCCGGCGACCTGTTCGTCGCGCTGAAGGGCGAGCGCTTCGACGCGCACGATTTCCTGCCGCAGGCGCGCAGCGCCGGCGCGGCGGCGGCCATCGCCGAACGCGGCATCAGCGAAGCCGGCCTGCCCGGCCTGCTGGTGCCCGATGCCTTGGCCGCGCTGCAGCAGCTGGCCGCCGGCTGGCGCGCGAAGTTCCACCTGCCGCTGATCGCGGTGGCCGGCAGCAACGGCAAGACCACGGTCACGCAGATGATCGCCAGCATCCTGCGCGCCTGGCGCGGCGAGGCCGCGTTCTCGACCACCGGCAACCTGAACAACCACATCGGCGTGCCGCTGACCCTGCTGCGCCTGAAGCCCGAGCACGCGGTGGGCGTGGTGGAACTGGGCATGAACCACCCGGGCGAGATCGCGGTGCTGGCGCGCATCGCGCAGGCCACGGTGGCCATCGTCAACAACGCGCAGCGCGAGCACCAGGAGTTCATGCAAAGCGTGGAAGCCGTGGCGCGCGAGAACGGCGGCGTGATCGAGGCGCTGCCTTCGAACGGCGTGGCGGTGTTTCCGGCCGACGACGAGCAGGCGCCGGTCTGGCGCCAGCAGGCCGGCACGCGCCCGACCCTAACCTTTGCCTTGAGCGGCCAGGCCGACGTCAGCGACGAGGCGATCTGGGTCGACGACCACTGGGTGCTGCGCGTGCTCACGCCCGCCGGCCGGGCTGAATTCCTGCTGCACGCTGCGGGCCAGCACAACGTGCGCAATGCGCTGGCCGCCACCGCTGCGGCGCTGGCGGCGGGCGTGCCGCTGGCCTCCGTCATGCAAGGCCTGGAAGCCTTCCGCCCCGTCTCCGGCCGCTCGCAGGTCAGCCGCCTGCAGCGCGCGGGCCGCAGCGTGACGCTGGTCAATGACAGCTACAACGCCAATCCCGATTCGGTGCGTGCCGCCATCGAGATGCTGGCCTCGCTGCCCGGACCGCACTGGCTGCTGCTGGGCGACATGGGCGAGGTGGGCGACCAGGGCCCGGCCTTCCACGCCGAGGTGGGCGCTTTCGCGCGCGACAAGGGCATTCTCGATTTCTGGTGCGCCGGCACGCTGATGGCGCACGCCGCCTCGGCCTACGGCCCGAACGCACGCCACTTCGACACCGTGGAAGCGCTGCTCGCTTGCCTTCACCAGGGCCCGGCCGACGCCGGCGCGGTGCTGGTGAAGGGCTCGCGCTTCATGGCCATGGAACGCGTGGTGCAGGCCCTGCAGGCCGAGGCCGCCGCGGCACAAGGAGGCCACTGACCATGCTGCTCACGCTGTCGCAGTGGCTGCTGGCGCAGAACCCCGACTGGGGCTTCCTGCGCGTGTTCCAGTACCTGACCTTCCGCGCCGTGATGGCCGCGCTGACGGCGCTGGTGATCGGCCTGGGGCTGGGCCCCTGGGTGATCCGCAGGCTGACCGAGCTGAAGATCGGCCAGCCGATCCGCGCCTATGGCGTGGAATCGCACCTGAAGAAGCACGGCACCCCGACCATGGGCGGCGTGCTGATCCTGCTCGGCATCGGCGTGGCCACCTTGCTGTGGTTCGACTGGGCCAACCGCTTCGTGTGGGTGGTGATGCTGGTCACCTTCGGATTCGGCGCCGTGGGCTGGGTGGACGACTGGCGCAAGGTGGTGCAGAAGAACCCCGAGGGCATGAGCTCGAAGGAGAAGTTCTTCTGGCAATCGCTGATCGGCATCGTGGCCTCGCTGTACCTGGCTTTCAGCGTGTCCGAGACGACCAACCTGCGGGTGCTGGAACTGTTCATCCGCTGGGTGCAGAGCGGCTTCTCGAACGAGCTGCCGCCCAAGGCCGATTTGATGCTGCCCTTCTTCAAGACGGTCAGCTACCCGCTGGGCGTCTTCGGCTTCATCGCGCTAACTTACTTTGTGATCGTGGGCGCCAGCAACGCGGTGAACTTCACCGACGGGCTGGACGGCCTGGCCATCATGCCGGTGGTGCTGGTGGGCTCGGCGCTGGGCATCTTTGCGTACATCGTCGGCAACGCCAACTACAGCAAGTACCTGCTGTTCCCGTTCATTCCGGGCGCCGGTGAACTGCTGATCTTCTGCGGCGCGCTGGCGGGCGCGGGCCTCGCGTTCCTGTGGTTCAACGCGCACCCGGCGCAGGTGTTCATGGGCGACTGCGGCGCGCTGGCGCTGGGCGGCGCGCTGGGCACCATCGCCGTCATCACGCGGCAGGAGATCGTGCTCGGGATCATGGGCGCGGTCTTCGTCGCCGAAGTGCTGTCGGTGATGCTGCAGGTCAGCTGGTTCAAGTACACGAAGAAGAAGACCGGCACTGGCCGGCGCATCTTCAAGATGGCGCCGCTGCACCACCACTTCGAGAAATCCGGCTGGACCGAGACGCAGGTGGTGATCCGCTTCTGGATCATCAC
>CBIHPZ010000025.1:0-15432 GCA_966211865.1 uncultured Aquabacterium sp. | reverse complement strand
GTGCTGCAGGCCATCCGCCTGCACGGCCCGCTGCCCGGGGCCGAGATCGCCCGGCTGACGCGGCTCACGGCGCAGACCATCTCGCAGATCACCAAGCGCCTGCTGGACGACGGCCTGCTGGCCAAGGGCGAGCCGCAGCGCGGCAGGGTGGGCCAGCCGTCGGTGCCGCTGGCGCTGGCCCCGGACGGCGCGTATGCGGTCGGCATCAAGGTCGGCCGCCGCAGCGTGGACGTGCTGCTGGTGGACTTCACCGGTGCCGTGCGTGCCCGCTGGTCGATGGACTACCGCCATCCCGAACCGCGGCAGCTGCTGGCCGAGATCGGCCGCCGCCTCGACGACGTCCGCCGCCTGCTCGGCCCCACCGCGCTTGAACGCGTGCAGGGCATCGGCCTGGCCATGCCCTTGTCGCTCGGCGGCTGGCAGACGCTGCTGGACATGCCGCCCGAGGTCGCCGCGCGCTGGCCACACACCGACCTGCGGGCCGAGGTCGAAGCGCTGGCCCCCTGGGCGGCGCGGCCCGTGCACCTGCTGAAGGACACCGCCGCGGCCTGCGTGGCGGAACTGGTGGCCGGCGGCGGGCGCAGCACGCCGAGCTTCCTGTACGTCTTCGTCGACACCTTCATCGGCGGCGGCCTGGTGATCGACAGCCACCTGCACGCCGGCCTGCACGGCAACGCCGGCGCCATCGGCTCGATGCCGCTGGCACTCGGCAACGGCCGGGGCGCCGCGCCGGCGCAGCTGCTGAGCGTGGCCTCGCTGAACCAGCTGGAACGGCTGTACCAGGCCGCCGGGCTGGACACCGCTGCCGTGGCGGATGACCGCGCGCTGCAGGCGCCGTGGGACGTGGTGACGCGCGCCTGGCTGGCCGACGCCGGCGCGGCCATCGCCTTTGCCGTCAACACCACCAGCTGCCTGCTGGACCTGGACTGCGTGATCGTCGACGGCTCCTTCAGCCGTGCGCTGCAGGCGGCGCTGCTGGACGCGGTGGAAGGCGCGCTGGCCGGCTACAGCTGGGAAGGCGTGACCCGGCCGCGGCTGCAAGCCGGCGCCATCGGCCCGGACGCGCGGGCCATCGGCGGCGCGCTGCTGCCGCTGCATGCCAACTTCGCGCCGGACCGCGACCTGTTCCTGAAACTGGCCGGGGCGTAAGGGCCCGACGGCAGCCCGACGGAAGCCCGCCGGTTCAGCCTGGGGGCACCGCCGAATCGCACAAGCGCTTGCTCTGGCGCAAGGCGCCCCGAGGCCCTGCCGCCGCACACTGCCCGCCATGTCCTCCGCGCCCTTTGCACAGGTGGCCGGGCCGGTCGTGCCCGGCCCGGCCCGCTGGTTCGACGACCTGCAGGCCTTCGCCACCGCCATCCTGCTGGTGTCGCTGGGCCTGTCGCTGCTGGCCGGCGCGGGCCTGCTCACCGGCGGCACGCCGGGCCTGGCCTTCCTGCTCAGCTACGCCACCGGGCTGCCGCTGGGCGCCGCGCTGATGCTGGTGAACGCGCCCTTCTACCTGCTGTCGTGGCGCGAACTGGGGCCGCGCTTCACGCTGCGCACGCTGGCGGCGGTGGCCGCGCTGTCGGCCGGGGTCGAGGCGGTGCCGCGTCTTTTCACCGTCAGCCACGTGCAGCCCCTGTACGCGGCCGTGGCCGGCGGCACGCTGATCGGCGTCGGCCTGCTGGTGCTGTTCCGCCACCGCGCCAGCCTGGGCGGCATCAACGTGCTGGCGCTGGCACTGAACCGCCGCCGCGGCTGGCGCGCGGGCGCGGTGCAGATGGCGGTGGACGCCACCATCCTGCTCGGCGCCTTCGCCGTGGTCGCGCCGCAGCGCGTGGGCTGGTCCATCCTCGGATCGCTGATGGTCAACGGCGTGCTGCTGTGCAACCACCGGCCGGGGGCGGCCGCGGCGCGCTGACGCCACGCGGGACCGTGAGGTCCGGTCACACGCGCGTCCCGCCTTCGGTCGCTTGGCGCGTGCCCCGCGCTTCCTAGAATCCGTGCCCCTCGAACCATGAGCAGGCACGATCAATGGAACTGCTGTTCCTCGGCACCTCGTCCGGCACGCCCACCAGGACGCGCAACGTCACCGCGCTGGCCCTGATCGAGGACCAGGGCCGCGCCTGGAGCCTCGTCGATTGCGGTGAAGGCACGCAGCACCAGCTGCTGCGCTCGCCGCTGTCCGTGCGCGACCTGCAGGCCATCTTCATCACGCACGTCCATGGCGACCACTGCTACGGCCTGCCCGGCCTGCTGGCCAGCGCCGGCATGAACGGGCGCCAGGCGCCGCTGAAGATCGCCGCGCCGCAGGGCATCGAGGCATGGTTTCGCTCGACCGCCGCGCTGACGCAGCTGCACCTGCCCTTCCAACTCGAATTCGTCGCCACGGAATCGATGCGCGGGCTGCCGCTGGGCCGGTGGCGGGTGGATGCGGTCGAGCTGTCGCACCGCGTGCCCTCGTACGCCTACGTCTTCACCGAGGCCAGCGTCGAACCGGTGCTGGACACGGACAAGCTGCTGCGCGAAGGCGTGCCCCAGGGGCCGTTGTGGGGGCGGCTCAAGAAAGGGCAGGACGTGGAGCACCAGGGACGGCCGCTGCGGGCCGCCGATTACCTGGCGTACCCGCACCCGCCGCGCAGGATCATCGTGGGCGGCGACAACGACCGCCCGGAACTGCTGGCCGAAGCGGCCAAAGGCGCCCAGGTGCTGGTGCACGAGGCGACCTACACCGCCGACGTGGCGGCCAAGGTGGGCCCCGGCGTGGGCCACAGCTGTGCCGCGCAGGTGGCGGCCTTCGCGCAAGCGGCGGGCCTGCCGAACCTGGTGCTGACCCATTTCAGCGCCCGCTACCCGTCGCGGGAGGCGGGCGCGTTCGGCGCGCCCGCGGGCCCGTCGATCGACGACATCCGCGCCGAGGCGGCCGCCACCTACCGCGGCCAGCTGGTCCTGGCCGAGGACTTCGCGCGCTATCGGCTCGATCGATCGGGAACGCTGATGCCCGTCGGCGCGCCCGCAGCCTGATTCAGGCCCGCGCGGGCATCACCACCACCGGTTCAGGCCGCCAGCGCCGCCTGCAGCGGCTGCCGCGCGCGGAAGGCCCATTTCGGGCCCAGGCGCAGCGCCTCCAGGGTCATCGAACTGGCTTCGGCGAAGAAGAGCTCCTCGTCCAGCCCGTGGCGTTCGAAGGCGCGGCGCTGGCGCGCGGTGCGCTTGCGCAGGTCGCCCTCGGCTGCCTCGCCCTGGCCACGGGCCTGGCCGAACAGCGATGCGGCGCGGCGCGCGGCTTCCAGTGCCGCGGCCGACAGGGCCGGAACGGCCCGCGGCGCCGCCAGCCGGGCCTGCGTGATGAAGGGATTGCGGCCCACCACCAGGCCCCAGGGCCGCAGGCCTTCGGCGGGGTCGATGCACAAGGCCTCCAGCCGGGTCAGGCCGAAGAGCCGCGCCAGCTGCAGGCGCACCGCCAGCCAGGGGTCGCTGCGGCCGATCTGCTGCAGCGCCTCGGCCGCCTCGTCGTCCGCGCCGGGCACCGGCAGCACCAGCGACTTCAGCAGCTCCGCGGCCGGCTCGTCGCCCTGCGCGGACGCCTGGTGCAGCCAGTGGATGGCCTGTTCGGATTCGGGCAGCGAGGCGGCCTCGCGCAGCAGCAGCGCGCCCAGCTTGCGCTGCGCCTCGGCCTGGCCGCGCAGCGCGGCCTTCTCGAGGAAGAAGCGCGCCATCTGCGGGTTGGCCACCGAGAGGCGGTGGTCGGAGTGCACGCGGTACAGGTGCAGCCAGGCCTCGTCCTGGCCGGCATCGGCCGCGCGCAGCAGGAAGGCGGCGCCGCGGCGCATGTTCTGCAGGTCGGCCACGTCTGCGGTGGCAAACGCAGCGCACTCTATGCCGCAAAAGACGCGTCCCAGGGCGTAGGACGCCACGCGGTCGCCCTGGCCGGCGCGCTGCTCCAGCACGTCCAGCAGCGGCTTGATCGGCACGCCGGCCAGCGGGCGGCCGTCGGCTTCGGCGCGTTGCACGGCCTGCACGGCCAGCGGCGCAAAGCGGGTGCGCCATTCACCATCGGCCGGATCGTCGGCCAGCTGCAGGGCGGTGGCCAGCGCGCGCGGCAAGGCGGCGGACGTGGCGGCTTCCGCGCTGCGCTGCAGCGCCAGCAGTGCGGCCTCGGGCAGCTGCAGCGCGGCCACTGCGCGAAGCGCCGGCAGCCAGGTGCTCGACGCATCGGCAAGGCGTTGGCCGCGTACTTCATCCGTCATCACCGCCGCGGCGTTGGCCTCGCCCTGGTCGGCCGCGGCCGCCAGCCACCGGGTGGCTTCCTCGGGGTGCGCGCCCTGCAGCGCCAGCCACGCACCCAGCTTCAGCTGCGCGCTGGCGCTGCCGTCGCGCGCGGCGCGCTGCAGCGCATGCTCCAGGCCGTGCTCCAGCAGCTCGGCCAGCGGCAGGCTCTCCGCGATGATGCGCGCGGCCTGCGGCAGGTCGCGGGTGTTGGGTTGCGCCAGGTGGTCCAGGCCGCTCGTCACGTGGCGCGGAAAGCCGTCCACGCCCAGCAGGTAGCGCCGCCCCACTTCGCAGCGCGCGGCGGCATCGCCCTGGCGTGCGGTGGCGAGCAGTTGAATGTCCTGGCGGCGCATGCGTGTGGCTTCCCGTGCAGTGGATCTGCGCGTGACGATAGAAACCGGCCGTTGTCGCCAGCATGGCCGGCAGATGACAGGCGCGTCATCTTCACGTCATTCCGCCGTTAGCGTCGGCGAGCCGCCCCGCGCCGCCGGCCCCAATGAAAAAAGGGCCACGCCCTCGTGAGGCGCGGCCCTTCGCGTCGGCTGACGCGTGGCGATCGATCGATCAGGAATCGATCAGAAGCGGTGGCGGATGCCGAACTCGAAGCCGGTCGAATCGCGGCCGTTGTTCGGGCTGGGCAGCGCGGGCGAACCGCTGGTGACGAACGCAGCGCGTTCCTTGTTGTTGACGCGGGCCACCGTGGTGTACAGCGCGGTGCGCTTCGACAGGTCGTGCACGTAGCCGACGGCGAACTGGTTCGCGTCGTTCTTGCTGGTGTCCACGCCCAGGGCGGTGCGGCCCGACGCGTTGGCATGGATGAAGGACGCGCGGATGGTGCCCGCGCCCACCGGCACGCCGACGCCGATGTTGGTGATGCCGAGCTTCTGGTCACCCAGCTTGAACTGGCTGTAGTAGCCCATCAGCTTGACCACGCCCAGGTCGTACGAAGCGCCGATGTTGGCGACCTTCAGCTTCTGGTCGCCGTTGGCGTTCAGCACGGAGTCGGTCTGGCCGTACGAAGCCGTCACGTCCAGCGGGCCCGCGGCGTAGCCGGCGCGGCCGCCGATGTACTTCTTGCCGGCGACCTTCTCGCTGGGCGCGAAGGAGACCTGGGCCTTGAAGCCGCCCAGGTTGTTCGGGGTGAAGTAGCTGAACTCGTTGTCCGAGCGGGTGTTGGTGTCGACGGCGGTGCCGAAGGTGGTGGCGAACTTGTCGGCGCTGGCGATGCCGGTGGTGCCGAAGGCGTCGTAGTCGGCGTAGCCGGTGTAGGTGGGCGTGAAGTCGCGGCCGAGGCGGATTTCACCGAAGGCGCCCGACAGGCCGACCGTCGAACGGCGGTTCCAGAAACGCGTGGCGTCCGACTGGGTGCCGCTGTCGGCGTTGAAGCCGGTCTCGAGCCAGAAGTTGGCCTTCAGGCCACCGCCCAGGTCCTCGACGCCACGGAAGCCGAGGCGGCTGGTGTTGTAGCCGCCGCTGGCCATCGAATTGACGCTGTTGTCGCCGTTCTTCACGTGGCGGACGGCAACGTCGACGACGCCGAACAGCGTGACGTTCGACTGTGCGCTGGCGCCGGCGGCAGCGGTGGCGAGCAAGGCAAGAGCTGCGATGTGCTTCATGGGGTTCCTGTGGTGTTGATAGCGAGCGTGTCCATCTCTGTTCGCCTCGCCGGGCTCCCGAGGAAGGCCGGCAGAAGCGAAGGACAGGCGTCAGGTTAGGAACCGCGCCGCGGCGCGTCATGCAGGTCGTCGCAACCGGGTGGGTGGTGCTCGCACGCCACCCCCGAAAGCTGCATCGGCCGTGTCGCCGATGCAGCACCGCGCCTCAGGGCCGTTGTGGCGCCAGGCCCAGCGCTTGCGCCGGATCGCGTTCGCGGGCCGACACGTCCGGCCCCGGGAACCACAGGCCGAACACGGTGCGCTGGCCGGCGCCGCTGGTCACCGTGGCGCGGCCGCCGTGCAGGTCCATGATGGACTTGACGATGGCGAGCCCGAGGCCGGAGCCGGAGGCCGAACCTTCGCGCGCGGGGTCCACGCGGTACAGCCGCTCGAAGATGCGCGCCTGGTCGATCGGCAGGATCGGCGGGCCGTCGTTCGAGACCTCGATCAGGCAGGCGCCGTCTTCATAGATCGTGGAGGCGACGCAGACGTCGCTGCCCGGCGTCGCGTAGCGCAGCGCATTCGACAGCAGGTTGCCGATCGCGCGCATCAGCAGCGTCTTGTCGGCCCACACGCGGCGCGCCACCTGCGGGCTGCAGTGCAGCTCGCAGCCCAGGTTCACGCCGCGCTCCTCGGCCAGCGGCTCGAAGTAGTCGCGCACGCGCTCGGCCGCGCCGCGCAGGTCGATCCATTCCTTTTGCAGGGAAGCGCGCGCGTCTTCGGCACGCGCCAGGAACAGCATGTTCTCGATCAGCCGCGAGATGCGCTCGTAGTCCTCCACCGCCGACTCCAGCACCGCGCGGTACTCGTCCGCGCTGCGCGGCTTGGACAGCGCGACCTGCGCCTCGCCCAGCAGGTTGTTGATCGGGGTGCGCAGGTCGTGGGCCATGTCGGAAGAGAACTCCGACAGGCGCTTGAACGCGTTCTCCAGCCGGTCGAGCATGCGGTTGAAGGCATGGCCGGATTCCAGCAGCTCGAACGGGGCGTCCGCCAGCGGCAGCCGCTCATGCAAGGCGTTGGCACTGATGCGGCTGGCGGCATGGCCCAGCTTGCGCGCGGCCACCACGATGCGCCGCGCGATGACCATGCCCAGCACGCTGGCCGCCAGCACGCTGGCCAGCAGCGCACCGGCCAGCACGCGCCAGCCGTGCAGCACCACGTCGCGGGTCTGCGTCACCTCCAGCGCCAGCGCTGCGCGCAGCGAGCGTTGGCCGTCGCGCACGAACTGCTCGGGCACCGTGATCTGCGCCACCAGCAGGCGGTAGATGCGGCCGTCGCGCGTGGACCATTCCGTCGTGAGCGGGCCGTACAGCTGGTGCAGGGTGCGCAGCTTCTCGTGCGTGATGCCCTGCGGCACCTCGTCCATCGCGAGGCCCGTGACGGGCAGTTCGCTCAGCGGCACGTCGAACCAGGCCGACGCGGCGATGAGCCGGCGCTTGTCGTCCAGCAGCGCCACGTGCAGGCTGCCCATCTGCGTCTCGATGCGGTTGACCAGGGCCTGGCCCACCAGCTCGGCGTCGTACTGCGCGGCGGCCAGGTCCTCGTGCAGGAAGGCCAGGTTGCCCAGCATCAGCACCTCGCCGCCTTCGCGCAGCTGGTCGCGCGTCATGCGCATCACGGTGTAGCCGCAGCCGGCCACCAGCAGCACGGAGATCAGCGTGATCGCAAAGCCGATCTGCGCCGTCATCGACAGGCGCAGCGCATGCGACGCGCGGTGCAGCAGCTGGATCAGGCCCATGGCGACTCGCCGTCGCCGCCCTCGCCATCGCCCGCGTCCTGGCCGGCCGGCGGCGTGGCCGCGCGGCCGGCTGGCGCTTCGGGTTCGCGCGATTCGAAGAGATAACCCACGCCGCGCACGGTGTGGATCAGCTTCTGTTCAAAGGGATCGTCCAGCTTGGCGCGCAGGCGGCGCACCGCGACGTCCACCACGTTGGTGTCGCTGTCGAAGTGCATGTCCCAGACGTGCTCGGCGATCAGCGTGCGCGAGACGACTTCGCCGGTGTGGCGCAGGAAATAGTCCAGCAGCGCGTATTCCTTGGCCGTGAGCTCGATGCGCTGGCCGCCGCGCGTCACGCGGCGGCGCGCCACGTCCACGCGCAGGTCGGCCAGCTCGCGCACCGGGTCCACCTTGGCCGCGCCGCGGCGCAGGATGGTGCGGATGCGCGCCAGAAGTTCGGAGAAGGCGAAGGGCTTGACGAGGTAGTCGTCGGCGCCCAGTTCCAGGCCCTTCACGCGGTCGGCCACCTCGTCGCGGGCGCTGATGAAGAACACCGGCGTCTCGCGCTGCTGCCGCAAGGAGCGCAGCACGGTCCAGCCGTCGGCACCGGGCAGCATCACGTCCAGCAGCACCAGGTCGTAGTTGCCGGTGGTGGCCAGGTGCAGGCCTTCGATGCCGTTGTGCGCCACGTCGACGACGAAGGCCTGCTCCATCAGGCCCTTGCGGATGTAGGCCGCGGTCTTCGGTTCGTCTTCGACAATCAGCACGCGCATGCGGCGAATGATAGGTGGCGCGTTTCAGGGAGATGACCGATTTGTAATCCGGCCGACAGGCTGGTGCAGCCGCCTGCTTCTCATCATGGGGCCCTGTCAATCAGAAGGAGCCCTCACATGAATGCCCGCGCCATTCGCACCGCCGCCATCGCCCTTGCCGCCGCCGCGTCGGCCGCCGCCTTCGCCCCCGCCGCCTTCGCGCAGTCTGCGGTTGATAACGCCGCAAAGACGCGTCAGCAGGTGCTGGCTGAACTGGCCGAAGCCAAGCGCAACGGCGAACTGCAGGCCGCCGGCGAGTTCGCCGCGACCACCCAGGAACAACGCGCTGCGTCGACCCTGACGCGCGAGCAGGTGCGCGCCGAGGTGCTGCGCGCCAACCGCCAGGGCACGCTGCTGGCCGCCGGCGAGCAGGCCGCCACCCCCACCGCCCAGCCCGCCGCACCGGTGGTGGCCGGCAAGACCCGCGCGCAGGTGAAGGCCGAGCTGGCCGAAGCGCAGCGCAACGGCGAGATGCTGGTGGCCGGCGAGAGCGGCGCGCAGCAGCGCGACCTGCCCGGCCATGCGCGCACCGCACCGGCCACCACGCCGGCTGTTGCCACGCGCTGATCCGCCCCGCTCTGCCCTCGCGCCCGCCTTGCCGCGGGCGCGCCTCATTCCGCCTGCACCAGCGTCGTCACCTTCGCGAAATCGCGGCCCCACAGCTCGACGCTGGCACTGAAGGGCACGCTGTCGCCCGCACTGGCCGCCGGCAGCTGCCCCACGCGGTGGAAGCCGGCCAGCCGGCCCTGCGCATCGCGCAGCATCACCCACAGCTGCAGCTTGCGCACGATGCCCGGACCGGGGTTGTGCACCGTGCCCGCGACGTCGATGTAGCGGGTGCGGTAGCGCTGCGTGAAGTTGACCAGCGCGCTGCCTTCCACCGCCTGGGTCTTGTCGATGGACACCTCCAGCGCCGGCCGCGGGCCCGGCAGTGCGGCCTTGCGGATGGGCTTCCATTCGGTGCGCCAGCCGGTCACCTTCTCCACGCCGTAGGGCTGCAGCAGGATGGGCAGGCGCTCGCCCGGGTAGAGCATGCCGCCCTCGGCCACCACCATGGGCCGGCCGGCGCGGGCACCGTCCAGCGGTGTCAGCAGCAGCGCGGGTGACAGTGCGATCGCCTCCGTGCTGCGGTTCACCAGCTCGGTGACGTGGATCAGCCGCTGCGTGTTGTCGCGCACGGCCGCGATGGGCAGCAGTTCCAGCTGCGTCGGGTCGAAGCGCTCGGCCTCGGTGGCCAGCAGGTCGTCGCTGCCGGCGGGCAGCGGCGGGATGCGTTCCGGGCCGGCGGCGGTGCGCACCACGCGGTCGGGGCTCGCAGCCACGGCACGGCCGCCATCGCCTTGCAGCACGCTGTAGCCCACGCGCACCTCCCAGGCCACCACGTTGCCGCGGCCGAAGCGCTGCACGCCGAAGTCCAGCGTGCTGCGGTCGCCGGGCTTCAACTCGCTGCCGCTGCCATAACCGTGGCCCATGCCGATCACCGCGCCGCTGTCGTCCAGCAAGGTCACCAGCGCTTCGACGCCCGCCAGCGTCACGTCGCGGTCGTTGACGATGCGGCCGACGAAGCGCAGGTCCTCGTCGCCCACCTGCAGCAGCCGCGCCCGCGCGAACTTCAAGGCCGGCGCGGCCACGCTGCGGTGCGGCGCGGACAGCGGCCGCACCTGCAGGTCCTGCCGCGTCGCCGTGCCTTGCGAAGGCAGGTCGATCAGCACCGGCAGCACTTCACCGGGCGCGATGGTTTCCAGCGGCAGGCTCTGGCTGCGCTTGCCCAGCGATTGCGTTTCGTCGAAGAAGGCGGCCTCGATGCTGGCGCGCTGCAGCGGCGCGTCGTGCGTGTTGCGGGCCATCACCAGCAGCTTGCCCGCGGACGAACTGCCGCGGCGCACCAGCACCTGGCGCGGCTCGTCCAGCTTCAGCGCCTCGGGCGGAATGCCGCGCGGCAGCGTCGGCCGCGGCTGCACCACGACCGCCGCCGTGGGCGCGGGCCGCTGGCCCAGCAGCGTGACGGCCACGGTGACCACCGCCACCGTCAGCCCCAGGCCCAGGCCCCAGCCCACCGCGTGCGTGGCCACGCGGCGGCGCTGCGCGCGGTCCTCGTCGGCCATGCGCCTTCGCGCGGCATCGGCCACCTGGCCCAGCATGCGTTCCAGCCGCTCGGACACCTGGTCTTCCACCAGGGTCACCGAGCCGCAATGGCCGCACACGTACTGGTTGGGCGCCTGGCGGCGCAGGTCGGCGCTGCCGCACTCGCCGCATTTCAGGGTCTTGAGGTCGATCGTCATCGCGGGCGCATGCCGGCGCCGGGGGCGCGTGAAAGGGCTGCGCCAGCGATTCTTTCGCAGCCGCGCGGCGACCAAAGTCACCGCGCGGCAGGCATGCCGCCCGGGCGGGCGCGCCTGGGGCTGCGCGCGGCGGTCTGCGGCGCCGGGCTGCGGGCGGGGGTCAGGCGGGCTTGGCCGGCGCGGGCTCGCTCCACAGCTTGCCGCCGGTGGCCCAGTCGTGGCGGGCCACGTCGCGGAAGATCACGTCCACCGAATCGGGCTTGCCGCCCAGCACCCGCACGCAGGCCTCGGTGAATTCCTTGGCCAGGGCGGCCTTCTGCTCGACGGTGCGGCCTTCGAACATCTCGACGTGGATGGTGGGCACGGGAAGCTCCAGGGGGTTGTGGGATCGGCGCATTGTGGTGGAGCTTCGCTCCCCGGCGCGGTCGCCGTCCTGCCTGGCCGCGTCAATAACCAGATAGCGAGCGTCCACGCGATCTGTGCAGGGCATCGCCCGGCCGCGGCTCACACCGTGGTCGCCGCCACCGCCGCCGGCAGCTTGCCGGCCATCACCAGCCGGCCGCGGCCGGTCGCCTTGGCGGTGTACAGCGCCACGTCCGCGCGCCGAAGCAGGTTGTCCAGCGCCTGGTCGTCCGGCCCCAGCACCGCCAGCCCGGTGCTGAATCCCAGCGGCTGCGGACCGCCGGCGCCGCCCAGGGCCGCGCGCAGCCGGCGGTCCACCTCGCGCGCCTCGGCCTCGCCCGCGTGGGACAGCAGCACGCAGAACTCCTCGCCGCCGTAGCGGCACACCAGGTCGCCGTAGCGCGCCGAAGCGCGCAGCCGTTCGCCGATCAGCTGCAGCGCGCGGTCGCCGGCCTCGTGGCCGCCGCCGTCGTTGATGCGCTTGAAGTGGTCGATGTCGATCATCAGCACCGACAGCGGCTCGCCATAGCGCTTCGCGTTGGCGAAGGCCAGGTCGGCGCGTTCCTGCCAGGCGCGGCGGTTGAAGAGGCCGGTGAGGCCATCGGTGTCGGCCTGGTGGCGCAGCGCGCGTTCGGCCTCCTCATGCCAGCCGGCCAGCAGCCCGATGGTGGCCAGGGTGAGCGTGATGTGGTTGAGCAGCGCACCGGCCACGTTGATGAGGTGCGGCGAGCGCAACTCAGGGTACTGCGCGGTGAAGAACGCGCCCAGCACGCCACGCGCCGCGGTGATGAACGCCAGCAGCCCCAGCGACACCACCACCAGCCCGCGCCAGCGCCGGCTGGCCTGCGGGGCGGGCCAGGCGCAGGCCAGGCACACCATCAGCATCAGCCCCGCCAGCCCGAAGTTGGACCAGCCGACGCGGAAGGGATAGCTGTCGAAACCCAGGCCGTATCCGATGGGGGTTAGCACCGCCAGCGCCAGCACCGCGCGCCAGCCCGGCCGCGGGCCCAGCCAGCCCTCGACCGCGCGCCACATGAAGACGAAGCTGGCGCCCAGCAGCCCGATCCACAGGGTGGAGAACAGGCGGTCGTGCACCGGCCGTGCCAGCAGGAAGGCGACCCAGGCCGCCGCCTGGGCCACGCTGCTGGCCAGCACGCTGCGGGCGGCCGGGCTGATGCGCCAGCCCATCACCACCGGCACGGCCAGCGACATCGCGAAGACGTTCGCGAGCATGACGGTGAAGAGCGTGTGGACGTCGAGACTCATCGCAGGCAGGTCGGCAGGCCAGGCCGGCCCGCTACCGTACTGCAGGCCACAGCGCTGCCCGGCGGGCAGATAGCATGCCCGCATGGGCGGGGTGGACGACGCGCCGCACCCGGTCCCGCACGCCCCCCTATCGCCTATCGCCCTTACGCCCCCGATCGCCCCGGACCGCCCACGCCCGTCCGCCCGCCCTGCGCGCGGACGGCGCTTCACTGCTGACATGGCCCCACTCACCGAACCGCCGCGTTTCGCCAGCACCAAGATCCAGGCCGCGCGGCAGCGGGCACGGCGCATCGCCCGCCCGGCCCTGGAGCAGGCCCTGGCCGAAGCCGCCCTCACCCGCCGCGTGGTCTTGCTGCACGCGCCCGCGGGCTACGGCAAGACCAGCGCGCTGGCCGCGCTGGCTGAAGCGCTGCCCGCGGGCACCGCGCTGGCCTGGGTCTCGCTGGACGCCGAGGACGACGCCGCGCGCCTCTTCGCCTGCCTGGCCGCCGCGCTGGAGCCCTTCGACCTGCCCTGGCGCACGCTGCCCGACGCGCTGGCGCCGCAGGTGGCCGCCGGCGGCGAAGGCGCGCGCCGTGCGCTGGCCGAGCTGGTGAACGCGCTCGCGCATGCCGACGCGCCGCACGGCGTCATCGTGCTGGAGGACGTGCACCGCGTGGCCGACGGCGGGCTGCTGGCGCTGGGCGCCGAACTGATCGAACGCCTGCCGCCGCACTGGACCGTGGTGCTCTCCACCCGCGAGCTTCGGCCACAGCTGCCGCTGGCGCGCTGGCGTGCCGCCGACGAACTGGCCGAGTTCAATGCCGATGCGCTGCGCTTCAGCGCCGACGAAGCGGCCGCGATGGTGGCCACGGAAGGCCTGGCCGACCTGGGTGCGCAGGCGGCCGCGCTGATCGAACGCAACCACGGCTGGCCCGCCGGCCTGCGCCTGACCCTGGCGGCACTGAAGGCCCGCCCCACGCTGGCCGCCGGCACGCTGACCGAGCGCTACCTCTTCGACTACCTGACCAGCGAGGTGCTGGACGCACTGCCGGCGGAGCTGCACGACTTCCTGCTGCGCTGCTCGTTGCTGCCGGAACTGACGGCCGCGCGCGCCGCGGCACTGAGCGGCGACTGGCGTTCGGCCGAGCGGCTGGACGAGATCGAGCGCCGCGGCCTCTTCGTCACCGCGCTGGACACCGCCGAACGCACGCTGGTGCTGCACGACCTCTTCCGCGAAGCGCTCCAAGCGCGGCTGGACCGCCACCTGCCGGGCGAACGCACGGCGCTGCTGCACAAGGCCGCCGCGTCGGAACCCGATGCGGCGCGGCGCGTGGGCTACCTGCTGCAGGCGCGCGACTGGGCGGGCGCCGAAGCCGCGCTGGATGCCGCCGCGCCGGCGCTGTTCGTCAGCGGCGGCCTGGGCGACGTGCAGCGCCTCATCGACCAGTTCGACCCCGCCTGGCGCGACCGATCGGCCCGCCTGGCACGCCTGGCCGGCACCGTGTCCCTGATGCGCTGGGACTGGCCGGCGATGGAGCGCCACTTCGCCGCCGCCATGGCCCATGCCGGCGCCGCCGGCGACGATGCCGAGCGCCGCCATGCCCAGGCCGTGCTGCCGATGGCGCTGTACGCGATGGACCGTAACGCCGAAGCGGAGCGGCTGATCAGCGCGCTGCATGCCGAGCCGCTGGCCCCGCACACGCGGCGCCTGCTGCTGATGTCCGACGCCACGCAGCACTTCCGCCGCGGCCAGCTGCAGCTGCTGCCCACGCTGTACCAGGAGGTGGTGCAGTCGCTGCAGCAGGGCGCCAGCCTCTACGAATGGTGGGAATGCGTGCCCGCGCCCAACTGGAGCACCCTGCCCGGCATGCGCCTGTGGCTGGAGCGCTACGTCGACGGCGCGCTGGCGCGCATCGGCAGCCGGCCACTGCCGATGCGTGGCGAAGTGATGGCCCAGCGCGCCTTCGTGCGCCTGTGGGCCGGCCGCATGGCCGAGGCGCGCGAGGACATCGCGCAGGCGGAGGACGACCTGCGCTGGCTGGCCTGCTCGGGCGAGATGGAGATCACCGTGCTGCTGTTCCGGCTGATCGACTGCGCCATCAGCGGCCGCGGCGACGAGTTGGCCCGCCGGCTGGACACGCTGTTCCACCGCGAGGACGCGGCCGAACCCGACCGGCGGCGGCTGTGGCGGCACCAGATCGGCATCTACGGCGTGCGCATGAACCACACGCTGGGCGCGGGGCCGGACGTGATCGCGCACTGGGCGCAGTTCCTGAAGGAAGACCCGCTGCGCAGCCCGGTGCACCAGAACCCGCGTGCCATCGCCGTGCGGGCGCGCCACGCCGCGGCCAGCGGGCGCTGGCGCGAGGCGGCGCAAGGGCTGCACACGCTGCTGCCGAAGCTCGCCGAGATGGACGTGATGGCGCACCACGTGGAGCTGCGCCTGCGCTGCGCCGAGGCCTGGATTCACGTGGGCGAGCTCGAGCGCGCGCGCGAAGCCGCGCAGCCGGCGCTGGAGCGCATCACGCGCGACGGCGACCTGGGCCATGCGTGGATGGCGGGACCGGCCGCGCTGCAGACGCTGGCCGAGGCGGCGTGGGGCGACGCGCTGCCCGCAGACTGCCGGGCGGTGCTGGCGCGGGCCTGGGCTTCGGCGCTGGCCTTGCGCGGGGAAGCCGCCGCGCCGTCGTCGGCGTCGTCGGCGTCGCCGTCGTCGCCCGCCGCCCTGCGGCCGGGCCCGGCCCCCGCCGCGACCGCCCTGGCCGACGCCCCCGCCGCCGCGGCCGCGGGCCTGACCGCGCGCGAGGCCGAGGTGCTGGAACTGATCGCTTCGGGCGACAGCAACAAGCTCATCGCCCGCGCGCTGGACATCAGCCCGCACACCGTCAAGCGGCACGTGGCGAACGTGCTGGAGAAGCTCGGCCTGCAGTCGCGCGGGCAGGCTGCGGCCTGGCACCGGCAGGCCGTGGCCGGGCCGCAAGGCCTGCTGACGCCACGGAGCTGACGGCGATCACGCCACAGCGCGAAGCGGGCCCACCGGCCCCGCACAGCGCGCCGGCGGT
>CBIHPZ010000024.1:0-15518 GCA_966211865.1 uncultured Aquabacterium sp. | reverse complement strand
TCCTGGAAGGCCATCCGGACGGCATCGTGCAGGTCAGCGCCTACCGCAGCTCCGCGGCCTTCGTTCGCGCGGCGCGCCGGGCAGGCAGCAGCGCGCAGTTCTGCAACGTCTCCTTCGTCGGCACGGCAGCTCTGGCGCAGGAACTGGGCGCGGACGCGCGGGGCGTGGTGGTCAGCCAGGTCATGCCCTATCCGTTTGCGGCCAAGTCCGCGCTGTCCGGTGAATTCATCCACGCCGCGGCGGGCCACATTGAATTGAACTACAGCGCCTTCGAAGGCTTCGTGGCCGCCAAGGTGCTGATGGAAGGCCTGCGCCGCGCGGGCCCGAATCCGTCGCGCGACGCGCTGGTGACCGGGCTGGAACACCTGCGCGACCACGACCTGGGCGGCTTCTTCGTGGACTTCGGCCCGGCCAAGCGCACCGGTTCGAGCTTTGTCGACCTGACGATCCTGACCGGCGACGGGCGCGTGCGGCAATAGGGCGCGACCCCCTCGCTGCGGCGGCACTCAAGGCGCCGGCGGTGTCGCACCTGGGCCGGTCACCACCTGCCGGATGGCAAACGAAGCCACGCCACGGTTGTTGCCATAGAACTGGAGCGGATCCCACGGCGGGCCGACCACGTCGTTGACGTACAGGAAAAGCTCGCCCTTCGTGCGCGCGACGATGCGGCTTTGCAATGCGGTGCGGCCGGCGTCGCGGGGCTGCGATGGATCAGGGGACAGTGGGTAAACGTCAGCCCCCTTGGCGCCGATCCTGGCCATGGGGGCGAAGATGGGTTGCGTCAGCTCTCGCTTCATCAGCAGCGCCAGCCGGTGGGAAGGCGGTGGTTTCGTCACGCCGCGCCAGTCGGCGGGCAAGTCGTCGTCCAGCCACGAGTCCGGGGCGCCGATCGTCAGCACGATGTCGTAGGTGCCGCCGGCCTGCAGGGCGAAGCCGGTGGCCTGGCAAGCCTGCTTGCTCTCGAAGCTTCCGGAAGCCGCCGTGCCGGGACCGACGACGGTTGGATCCGCGGAGCCGGTGCAGAACTCGCCATTCGACGCGTTGATGGCGAACCACAGCGAGTTGACCAGCATGCCGGTCACGGCCGCCAGCGCGATGCCGAAGGCGGTGGGGAACACCTTGCGGCGCAAGGCGCGGATGGTGGCCTGGTAGCTGCTCGAGGTGCGCAGCGCCGTGACGGCCCGCCCCAGCATGGAGCCGGTCGAGGCGACCGGCGCCCCGGCTTCCAGGCTGGTGGGGCGAAGCTGGGGAATGCGGTACCAGACGTCGCGCATGCGGTCGAAGATGTTCCGCTGCAGGTGTCCGCCACACCAGAGCAGGAAGGCCGTGGCGCCGCCGAGCAGCAGGAACAGTCCGGGGTTGGCCGCGTACCAGACAGCCCAGGGTTCCAGCATCGATGGCAAGACCACCTTCAGCGCCCGGATGGCGGGCGAGAGCCAGCACCAGCTGGAGGTGCACGCCCCGCCGTCTGCGCTGCGCAGCAGCGGCTGCAGCAGCAGCGCCAGCGTGGTGGCCACCGTCGCGAAGTACACGCCACGGCGCAGCCACACACGGTTCATGACCCGCTCGCGGCCCTGCACATAGGCTTGCTGATCGAAGCCATTCAGGTGTTGGGCCCCAAGGCGCACGACGCCGTCGAAGCCCAGGACCTGGAAATCCGGCGGCAGCACGATGGGCGCGTAGGCGTCCTGCCCCACCTGGATCCGGCGCAATACGCACTCGTGAATCAGGGCACCGGCGGGGAGATCGCGGGGCTTGTAGCGGTAATAACCCGCAATGCCGTGGCGGGAATCGTTCATGGGGCCGTTCTCGTCCGCCAGCGCCTGTTGCAGCCTGCGGACGGACGGGACAAGGCGAAGCCCGGCGTCTTTCGCTTCCGACAGCATCCACTCCAATGACACATGCGCCAAGCCCTTGTCGGGATAGCCGCCGCCCACGTCGGAATGCATGCCCGCAAACCACACCTGCTTGACTCGCTTGTCCGGCGCCCAGAGCTTGGGATGGAAGGTGTAGCGCTCGTCATCCAAGGCCAGTGCGTGGGCGGCGCGTTGCACTGCGTCGCTGAGATGGGGATCCGGCATGTCCAGCGGCCACACCACGGCATTGATGAAGATGGCCATTTCGTCGACGGGCACGCCGTAGGCGGCCACGGTGTCCCAGACACCGACGAAATGGACCTTGACCATCTTCTTCTTGGCCACGTCGGCATAGCGGCGGTAATCGCGCAGCCTGGCCCAACCGTCGATCAGCGTGTCGCGCAGGGCGCGAGGAATCTCGATCCAGTTCAGCGGCAGCTTGTAGCGCTCGCGCCGGTAGGCGCGGAAAGCGGCCTTGGACAAGCGGCGCAGCTCGGCCTCGTCGCCGCGGTAGGGCACCAGCCCCTGGTTGTTGATGAGCCCGGTCAATACGCGGATCGTGAAGGCGCCGCGGCTGAATCCAAAGGCATAGATGTCGTCGCCGTCACGGTAGGTGCGGCATAGGCTTTCGTACAGGTCGCGAACATTGCGGGCCAAGCCATATCCCAATGCACCCCCCAGCAGGGCCAGGGGCTTGAAAGACGAGGTGCCGACACCGTCGTCGTAATAGGCGAACTGCCTGGGCTCGGCCGGGTTCGGCGGGTCTTTCAGGTCGATGGCTTCGTAGGTTCTCCAGACATTCGTCTGCGCGATCTTCCCGCGTGAATTGCCCGTGCCATCGGAAAGCAGAATGATGTTGCGCTTCGCGGCCATGGGAAGACATTGCGGCCGTCCCCCGGCGCCGTCATCCGTACAACTGTGGACCCACCGCCGCGCCTCTGCGCAGCAGCGCGGCTCGTCGCAGCGTCACCCGCCGTCCAGCAGCCCCAGCAGCCCCGCCCGCTGCACCACCTGCTTGCGCGTGCCGGCGTTGAGCTTGGCGAACAGGTTCTTCATGTGCCACTTGATGGTTTCTTCGCCCACCTGCATCGCCAGGGCGATTTCCTTGTTGGACAGGTTGCGCGCCAGCAGCACCAGGACCTCGCGTTCTTTGGGGGTTAGGGCCAGGCTGGGGGTGGCGCGGGCGGCGGCCGGGGGCGAAGGCGCCGCGGTGGCGGTGTGCACGGCCGGGGCCGCGGGGCCGCCGGTGTCCTGCACCCACCGGCCCAGGTCGGGGTGGGCGTCGGCGAAGACGCGCTGCAGGCCGTGCGCCTGCGCCAGGTCGGTGGCTTCGCGCAGCAGGCCCTGCGAACGTTCGCCGCAGCGGTCCAGCGCGAAGGCGCGCAGGCCCAGCAGCTCGATGTGCAGGCGGCCCATCTTGTGGGCCTGGGCCAGTGCATCGGCGCGCTGCAGCGGCTCCAGCGCGCGGCGCCATTCCTGCGCGGCGATGGCGGCGTGCGCGGCGGCGCCTTCGCGCAGCATGTCCACGCTGCGGTGCCACAGGCGGCCGCCATCGGTGGGCGTGGCCTCGGCCAGCAGCGCGTCCATCTGCTGCAGCGCGGCGCGGCAGCTTTCGGCGCGGTAGCGGCGGGCGTGCAGGCGCGCCTGCTCGGCCAGGCTGGCGATGCGCAGGCGCGGCAGGCGCCGCGCCACGGCCACGGCGTCCAGCGCGGCCAGCAGCTCCAGCGCGCGGTGTTCGGCGCCTTCGGCCGCGGCAATGCGGGCCAGCGTGCGGAAGGCCAGCAGCACGGTCTCGGGCAGGCCGCTGCGCTCGATCACGTCGAGCCGGTTGGCCAAGAGCGCCTGGGCCTCGGCCGGGCGGTCGCGTTCCCACAGCGCGGCGGCGCGCAGCGTGGCCAGCATGCTGGCGAACACGCTGCGGCGGCCCAGGTCGGCCTCGGCACGGGCCAGGGTGGGCTGCAGCAGCTGCTCGGCCAGCAGCGCCTGGCCTTCCCACAGGTAGCTCAGCGCCACGATGAAGTCGCGCCAGCGCTCGACGTAGGCCAGCGCCGGGCCGTGGGTGATGGACGGCGCCTGCTGCTGCCGCAGCCGCGCCAGCGCGGGCTCGCCTTCCAGCAGCGCGCGGAAGGCGGTGCGGTTGGCGTGCACCTGCAGCAGTACCGGGTCCTTCAGCGGCGGCGCCTCGCCCCAGGGGTCGTGCAGCGCGGCGAAGCGGTCGGGCTCGTCGGCGAACACGGCGGCGCCGCTTTCGATCAGCGCGCATTCGCAGCGCAGCGCGTCGTCCACGCCGGGCTGGGCCAGGATGCGGGCCACCAGGTGGGCGGCCTCGGCATGCCTATCGCTCAATGCCAGCGTCCATGCGGCCGCCAGCAAGAGGCGCGGGCGCCGGTCCAGTTCGTCCTGCGGCAGGTGGCGCAGCCAGTCCAGCACCGCGCCCTGGCGGCCGCGCGAGACGATGGAGTCGTACAGCGTGCGCTCGGCCAATGCGTACGCCTGCTCGGCGTGGCCGGCGGCCAGCGCATGGCGGGCGGCGTCTTCCAGGTAGCCCTCGGCCGCCAGCCAGCCGGCGGCGGCGGCGTGCAGCGCGGTTTGCTCGGCCGCGGGCAGCGCGGCAAAGCGGGCGCGCAGTGAATCACGCACCAGGGTGTGCAGGCGCAGCCAGTCGCCCTGCTCGGCAGCGGCGAAGACGGGCGTTTCGCGCACCAGGCGCGCCAGGCGCGGGGCGGCGTCTTCGCCCACCAGCGCGCTGCACAGGGCCGGGTGCAGCAGGTCCAGCGGGGCAATGCGGGTGAGGAACTGCAGGTCGTCGGGCGCCAGGTTGGCCAGCAGCAGGCCCACCAGCTGTTCATGCAGCGCGCCGCCGCGGGTGGCGATGGCGGCCAGCGCGGCGCGCGGGTCGCTGGCTTCGGCCAGCGCGGCCAGCACCAGCTGCAGGCCCAGCGGCCAGCCTTCGGTCAGTTCGTGCAGGCGGGCGGCGGCATCGGCGTCCAGGCGCGATTCGCTGCGCTGGCGCACCAGCTGCAGGGTTTCCGGCCATTCAAAAGCCAATTGCGCCGCGCCCAGCACCACGCATTGGCCATAGGCCACCAGGTCCTGCAGGTCCAGCCGGCAATCGGTGCGCGCCGCCACCACCACGCGCAGATTGGGCGGCGCATTGCGCAGCAGGTAGCCCAGCATCTCGCGCGCGGCCTCGGGCAGGCGGTCCACCTCGTCGACGATCAGCACGGTGTCCAGCGCGCTGTGCGCCAGCTCGGCCAGCCAGGCGGTGATGCCTTCCAGGCCGGCCACGCCGCTGTCCAGCAGGGTGTGGCCGAAGTGCGGGCGGCCGGCGCCGCTGCGGAAGGCCAGCGTCAGGCCGCGCAGCAGGCGCTGGGGGTCGTCGCGCTCGCTGGCGGTGAGCCAGGCCACCACGGTGCCGTGGGCCAGGTGTTCGCGCCGCCACTGCGCCAGCAGCGACGTCTTGCCGAAGCCGCCCGGCGATTGCAGCAGCAGCACCTGCACGTCGCGCCAGCGCGCTTCGTCGGCCGACAGGCGGGCCCGCGCGAACAGGTGCCGCGGCACGCGCGGCGGCGAGACGCGCAGCAGCAGGTCGTCATGGGTGCCCAGGGCACCGAGGTTCGCAAGGGTCGCCACGGCCGGGCCATCGTAACGCCCGGGGGTGCGCGCGGGGGGTGGGGAAGACGAGGCCACCAACGCCCCACCCAGCCCCCCGCCAAGAGGGGGGCTGGCGCCACCCCCCAAACCTAGAGTTCGCCGCATTCCAAGGCCCGGCAGGCCGCGCGACCGAATGAACGGAGACAACATGCAGCGATCCACACCGTCCCCTGTGCTTGCGCCGCGCCGCGTGGCGCTGGCCGCCGCGGCGGCAGCCGCCCTGTGCGGCCTGGCCGCCGCGCCCGCGCAGGCGTTCGAGATCGATCTCGGAAACCCCGATCTCTCGCTGCGCTGGGACAACTCGCTGCGGCTGAACTACGCGCAGCGGGTGGAGCAGCGCGATTCGAAGATCGGCAATTCAGCCTTGGCCGACGAAGGCACCTGGCGCTTCGACAAGGGCGACGCGGTGGCCCAGCGTTTCGACCTGCTGAGCGAGCTGGACCTGGTCTACAAGAAGCAGTACGGCCTGCGCCTGAGCGGCACGGCCTGGTACGACGGCGCCTATTCCGGCAGCAGCCGCAGCAACCCGAACGCGCCGCTGGCCAACATTCCCAGCTACGTCGGCAAGCAGTATTCGTCCACCACCAAGCGGCTTTACCGCGGCGGCTCGGGCGAGGTGATGGACGCCTTCGTCTTCGGCAGCGTGGACATCGGCGAGGTGCCGGTGCGCGCCAAGCTGGGCCGGCACACCGTGTATTGGGGCGAATCGCTGCTGCTGGGCGGCAACCTGCACAGCGTGGCCTATGCGCAGAACCCGCTGGACCTGCAGAAGGGCTTTGCCACGCCGGGCACCGAGGCCAAGGAGCTGTTCCGGCCGCTGAACCAGCTGTCGGTGCAGGCGCAGGTGAGCGACACGCTGTCCATCGCCGCGCAGGCGCTGCTGGAATGGGAGCCGTTCCGCTTTCCCGAAGGCGGCACCTACCTGGGCCCGGTGGATTTCGCCTTCAATGGCCCGGACCGGCAATTCCTGAATGCGCAATTGGGATTCGCCTACCGCACGCCGGCGTCGGAACCGAAGCAGCGCGGTGAATGGGGCCTTTCCACCCGCTGGAGTCCGGTGTGGCTGGACGGCACGCTGGGCGTCTATTACCGCCGCTTCGCGGACAAGCTGCCGCAGACCTTCATCACCACCGCGGCGCCGGGCAACAACAGCCGCTATTCGCTGATCTACGCGGACGGCATCGACCTGCTGGGCATCAGCCTGGCCAAGAACATCGCCGGCGTCAGCGTGGGGGCCGAGGTGTCCGTGCGCCACAACACGCCCCTGTCGTCCCAAGTGCTCGGCATCGCGCCCGGCCTGCCGGCGCGCGGCGACACCAAGGGCCCGCGCGGCGACACCTGGCATGCGCTGCTGAACGGCCTGGGCACCATGGCCAAGACCCCGCTGTTCGACGCCGCCAGCTGGAACGTGGAGCTGGTCGCTTCCGGCTGGACCAAGGTGCGCAGCGGCGAGAACCTGTTCTATGCCGAAGGCTTCGCGCCCTGCAAGGGCCGCGACAAGTGGGACGGCTGCATCACCAAGCACTACATCGGCGCCGGCATCGGCTTCACGCCCAGCTGGTTCCAGGTGCTGCCGGGCGTGGACGTGTCCATGCCGCTCACTTACGCCGTTGGGCTGAAGGGCAATGCGCCCACCGTGTTCGGCGGCAACGAGGCGAACGGCAACTACAGCATCGGCCTGGCCGCCGACGTGCAGCAGAAATACCGCTTCGACCTGAAGTACATCGACTACGTGGGCCGCTACCGCGACAACGGCACGGCCGTGACCACGCAGAACGGCTTCACCACGCTGCTGCGCGACCGCGGCTTCGTGAGCCTGACTTTCAAGACCACGTTCTGAAGGAGACGACGATGAACGGGCAATTCAAGCACCTCCGCCAGCACCTCCGCCTGGTGGCCATCGCTGCGGCCATGGTTGGGTTCAATGCACAGGCCGCCGTCAGCGCCGACGAGGCCAAGGCGCTGGGCACCACGCTGACCGCCATCGGCGCCGAGAAGGCCGGCAACAAGGAAGGCACCATCCCGGCCTACACCGGCGGCCTCACCGCCGCGCCGGCCGGCTTCAAGCCGGGCGACGGCGTGCGGCCGAACCCGTTTGCCGCCGACAAGCCGCGCCTCTCGATCGACGCCAAGACCATGGCCGCCCACGCGGACAAGCTGACCGAAGGCACCAAGGCGCTGCTGCAGAAGTACCCCACGTTCCGCGTCGACGTGTACCCCACGCAGCGCAGCGTGGCCTTCCCGAAGTTCGTGGCCGACAACACCGCGAAGAACGCGGTGCGCGCGAAGACCCTGAACGACGGCCGCAGCATCGAAGGCGCGCACGCCGGCTTTCCGTTCCCGATCCCGAAGGACGGCTACGAGGCGATGTGGAACCACCTGGTGCGCTTCAACGGCCAGGCCTATGAAGCCAAGTACCGCAACCTGAGCGTGGACGCCAGCGGCCGCGCCACGCTGGCCACCGAAGGCGTCAGCGTCCAGGAGTACCCGTTCTGGGACACCAGCAAGACCAGCGCGGACACCTTCTGGCGCATCAAGCTGACCTACACCGGCCCCGCGCGCCGCGCCGGCGAGGCGCTGATGCTGGTGGACCCGCTGGACATCGGCGCGAAGGACCGCCGCGCCTGGAGCTACCTGCCCGGCCAGCGCCGCGTGAAGGTGGCGCCCGACCTGGCGCACGACACGCCCAACCCCGGCACCGCCGGTGCCACCACCTTCGACGACACCTTCATCTTCAACGGCTCGATGGAGCGCTTCGACTTCAAGCTGGTGGGCAAGAAGGAGATGCTGGTGCCCTACAACACCTATGCCGCGGTGTACCAGGCGAAGCAGGACGAGCTGCTGAAGCCCAACCACCTCAACCCCGACCTGGTGCGCTGGGAACTGCACCGCGTGTGGGTGGTGGAAGCCAGGCTGAAGGACGGCAAGCGCCACGTGTACGGCAAGCGCACCTTCTACCTGGACGAGGACTCGTGGATGGCGCTGGCCAGCGACGAGTACGACGCCCGCGGCCAGCTGTACCGCACCGGCTTCGCCTACATGGCGCCCAGCTACGACGTGCCCGCGCCCTACACCGACATGTTCGGCCACTACGACCTGGTGTCGCGCGTCTATTCGCTGACCGGCTTCATCGCCGAGACCGGCGGCCTGCGCCACACCAAGCCGCTGCCCGAGCGCGAATGGTCGGCCGACGCGCTGGCCGGCGCCGGCATTCGCTAATTCATTAAAGACGCGTGCCGTGAACACCCTGCCCTCGCGCCGCGGCTTCATCGCGCTGGCGATGCTGGCGGCCGCCCCCGCCCGTGCCGCCTGGCGCGACGTGCTGGACACGCCCGCCCAGCGCAGCCCGCTGGCCGAGCGTGGCCTGCTGGCCGGCCTGGCCCGCGCCGGCGACCGCCTGGTGGCCGTGGGCCAGCGCGGCCACGTGCTGGTGAGCGACGCAGCCGGCCAGCGCTGGCAGCAGGCCGACGTGCCCGCCAGCGCCGACCTGGTGGCGGTGCACTTCCCCACGCCGCGCCAGGGCTATGCCTGCGGCCACGACGGGCTCGTGCTGGGCAGCCGCGACGGCGGCCAGACCTGGCAGCGCCTGCTGGACGGCCGCACGGCGGGCGCTGCGATGGACGCGTACTACAAGCGTCAGCAAGACCCGAAGTTCGCGGCGGCCGCCAAGGAAGCCGAGCGCTTTGCCGCGCAGGGCGCCGAGAACCCCTGGCTGGACTGCTGGTTCAGCGACGAGAAGACCGGCTTCGTCGTCGGCGCCTTCGGCCAGGTGCTGCACACCGCCGACGGCGGCGCCAGCTGGACACCTTGGCTGCACGCCGTGGACAACCCCAAGGGCCTGCACCTGTACGCCGTGCGCGGCATCGGGGCCGACGTGTGGATCGCCGGCGAACAGGGCCTGCTGCTGAAGCTGGACCGCGAGGCGCAGCGCTTCAAGGCGGTGGAGCTGCCGTACAAGGGCACGCTGTTCGGCATCGTCGGCCATGAACGGGCCCTGCTGGTGCACGGCCTGCGCGGCACCGCGCTGCGCTCGGTGGACGGCGGCCGCAGCTGGCAGCCGGTGGCCACCGGGCTTCAGGTGGGGCTGCCGGCCGCCACGCTGGACGCGCGCGGCCGCTTCGTGCTGGTCAGCCAGGCCGGCCACGTGCTGGCCAGCGCCGACGACGGCGCCAGCTTCACGCCGCTGGCCAACCCGCGCCCCCTGCCCGCCGCCGCCGTGGCCGCCCTGCCCGGCACGCTGGTGCTGGCCGGGCCACGTGGACTGCAGTCGCTGGCCCAGGCCTGAAAGGACATTCCCCATGCATGCGCCTTCCACTGCCGACGTCTCGGCCGCACCGCCGTCCCTGGACGACTTCGATCCCCAATCGGGCTCGCGGCTGGAACGCCTGGTGTTCAACCACCGCGCCGCGGTGCTGCTGCTGTGCGCGCTGCTCACGCTGGTGCTGGGCGCCATCGCCATCACCCGGCTCGGCCTGAACGCCAGCTTCGACAAGATGGTGCCGCGCAGCCACCCCTACATCCAGAACTGGCTGGAGAACCGCGACGAGCTGCGCGGGCTGGGCAATTCGCTGCGCATCGTCGTCGCCGCGCGCGAAGGGGACGTCTATCAATCGAAGTACCTGGAGACCTTGAAGCGCATCCACGACGAGGTGTTCCTCACGCCGGGTGTCGACAGGGCCTGGGTCAAGTCGCTGTGGGCACCGGGGGTGCGCTGGACCGAGGTCACGGAAGAAGGCTTCCAGGGCGGCCCGGTGATGCCCGACAACTACGACGGCTCGCCCGCCGCCACCGACCGCCTGCGAACCAACATCGCCCGCGCCAACCTGGTGGGCAGCCTGGTGGGCACCGATTTCAGGTCCAGCATGCTGGTGGTGCCGCTGCTGGACCGGGACCCGGTCACCGGCCAGCGGCTGGACTACCGCGCGCTGTCCCAGGCCATCGAGGCCATCCGCGCCCGCGCCGAGAACGAAGGCGCGGTCAGCGTGCACGTGGTGGGCTTTGCCAAGCTGGTGGGCGACCTGATCGCCGGCCTGAAGCAGGTGGCGCTGTACTTCGGCCTGGCCGCGCTGGTGGCCGCCGCCATCATCCAGGCCTACACGCGCTGCTGGCGCAGCACGGCGCTGGTGCTGGCCTGTTCATTGATCGCGGTGGTGTGGCAGCTGGGCCTGGTGGCGGCCCTGGGCTTCGAGCTGGACCCGTATTCCATCCTCGTGCCCTTCCTGGTCTTCGCCATTGGCGTGAGCCACGGCGCGCAGAAGATGAACGGGATCATGCAGGACATCGGCCGCGGGGCGCACAGGCTGGTGGCCGCGCGCTTCACCTTCCGCCGCCTGTTCCTCGCGGGCCTGACCGCGCTGCTGGCTGACGCCGTGGGCTTCGGCGTGCTGATGCTGATCGACATCGCGGTGATCCGCGAACTGGCGCTGGCTGCCAGCCTGGGCGTGGCGGTGCTGATCGTCACCAACCTGATCCTGCTGCCGGTGCTGCTGTCCAAAGTGGGCGTCAGTGCCCGCGCGGCGGCACGCAGCCTGCGCGCCGAGCAGCCGCAGGACCCGGGCGCGCTGTCCACCGTGTGGCGCGGGCTGGCCCGCTTCACCGACAAGCGCTTCGCCTGGCCCGCGATCGGCGCCGCGCTGGCGCTGACCGCGGCCGGCCTGGCCACCAGCCAGCGCCTGGCCATCGGCGACCTGGGCGCGGGCGCGCCCGAGCTGCGCGCCGATTCCCGCTACAACCGCGACAACGCCTTCGTCACCGCCCACTACGCACTGTCGTCCGACACCTTCGCGGTGATCGTGAAGACCGCGAAGGAAGGCTGCCTGCAGTACCCCACGCTGGTGGAGACCGACCGCCTGGCCTGGACCCTGCAGCAGGTGGACGGCGTGCAGACCACGGTGGCGCTGACCAATGCCGTGCGCCAGATCACCGCCGGCAGCAACGAGGGCAGCCCGAAGTGGCTGACCATCGCGCGCAACCAGGACGTGCTGAACTACGGCGCGCAGCAGGCCAGCGTGAACAACCCCGATCTCTTCAACACCGACTGCTCGGTGATGCCGGTGATCGCCTACCTGGCCGACCACCGCGCCGACACCCTGGACCGCGTGGTGCAGGCCAGCGCCGATTTCGCGGCCGCGCACACCACGCCCGAGCGGCAGTTCCTGCTGGCCGCCGGATCGGCCGGCATCGAGGCCGCCACCAACATCGTGGTGCGCCAGGCCTGGACGCGCATGCTGCTGTGGGTCTACGCCGCGGTCATCGTGCTGGCCTTCATCACCTTCCGCAGCTGGCGCGCGGTGGTGATCGCGGTGGTGCCGCTGGTCGTCACCTCGGTGCTGTGCGAAGCGCTGATGGTGGTCCTGGGCATCGGCGTGAAGGTGGCCACCCTGCCCGTGGTGGCGCTGGGCGTGGGCATTGGCGTGGACTACGCGCTGTACCTGCTCAGCGTGCAGCTGGCCCAGCAACGCGCTGGCGTGCCGCTGGCGCAGGCCTATGCCCAGGCGCTGAAGTTCACCGGCAAGGTGGTGGCGCTGGTCGGCATCACGCTGGCCGCCGGCGTGCTCACCTGGGCCCTGTCGCCCATCAAGTTCCAGGCCGACATGGGCGTGCTGCTGGCCTTCATGTTCCTGTGGAACATGGTCGGCGCGGTGGTGCTGATTCCGGCCCTGTCGGCGGTGTTGATGCCCACGGCCGTCAGCGCGGAGACGCCCGCGTTGCGGGCGGCGACGGCCTGAGCCACCCACCCCGGCCCGGCCTCGCCTTCAGCACCCGCCGCACCGCGCAGGCGTGCCTTGCAGACCGCGAGACGCCGGGCGCCTTGACGCCCGTCAACGCCACGCCCAGGTGGGCATGCAAAGCTGGCGCAGCCACAGGGGAAACACACATGCCTGCAGTCACTGCCGCCCACGATTCCTCCACCCGGCCCGCGGGGTCGCTCTTCGACGATGGCTTCGACGTGCTCGACGCCTGCCACCGCCGCATCATGTTCGCCATCGGCAAGCTGTCGGCGCTGGTCACGCACCTGGACACCTTCGGCACCGATGCCGAATCGCGCACGCTGGCCCGTGAGGTGCTGGACTTCTTCTCGACCACCGTGCGCCAGCACCACGAAGACGAGGAACGCCACGTCTTTCCGCGCCTGGTGACCGAGGGCGACCCGGAGACCGTGCAGGCCGTGCTGCGCCTGCAGCAGGACCACGGCTGGCTGGAAGAGGACTGGATGGCGCTGTCGCCGCACCTCGCCGCCATCGCCGCCGGCCAGAGCTGGTGCGACCTGGAGGTGCTGCGCGAAGGCGTGGCCGTGTTCAGCGCCTTGCTGCACGACCATGTCGCGCTCGAGGAATCGCTGATCTATCCGCGTGCGCGTGACCGCCTGCAAGGCCCGCAGCGCCGCGCCATGGGCCGCGAGATGGCGGCGCGCCGCCGCGCCGAGGCGAACCGCGAAGGCTGACGCTGGCGCTGGCGGGCTGGCGGCCTTCCGGCCATTCGGCCCTGCACGCTTGTGGGCTTGTGGGCTTGTGGGCTTGTGGGCTGGGGCGGCCCCGCTAATTTCCAAGGGACGCATCAGCTTCCAGGCCGACAGAGGCCCGCGGCCCGCCTTCATGTTCCTGGTGGACAGGGTGGGCGCCGTCGTGCTCATTCCTGCACTGTCGCATTGGCTGCTGCGGGAGCATGATGCGCGCACCTCTGCTCACAGGCTGCCCGCATGGCCGATCACCCGCAAGGGCGCAGCACCTTCTTCACCCGGCTGCTCGCCACGGCGCTGATCGCGGTGCTGCCGCTGCTCGCGCTGCAGATCCATGAGCTGGTGCGGCAGAAGCGGCTGGACGAAGCGGCCGTGGTGGCGCAGCTGCAGGCGCGGGTGGAACGCTCGTCGGTGGGCTTCGAGGCGGCCATCGCGCGCATCGAGAACCTGGTGCAGTTCGTCGCCACCCGGCCCGAGCTGCAGCAGCTGGACCGCGAGCGCTGCGGCGCGCTCGTGCGCGGCCTGGCCCAGATCGATCCGCTGCTGGCCAACGTCGGCGCGGTGGACCTGGAAGGCCGGCTGCTGTGCCTGGCGCAGCAGCCCAGCGCGCCGCAGGCTTCCTATGCCAACGCGCCCTGGTTTGCCGATGCGCTGCGCGGCACCGCCGCGGGCGCCACGCACCTGGGCCGGCCCTACGTGGGCGACGTAACGCGCAAATGGCTGGTGAACCTGGTGCGCCCGCTGCACGACCCCGGCGGCCGCCGCGTGGGCATGATCGCCGCGGCCATCGACCTGCAGAAGGTGGCCGAACGCCTGCTGAGCCCCAGCGGCCTGCCCCAGGGCAGCGTGATGGCGCTGATCGATGCCGACGGGCGCTTCCTGGCGCGCGAGCCCGACTTGGCCGGCTTCGCCGGCAAGCCGCTGCCGCCGGCCCTGCTGGAAGCCGCCAGTGCCGCCGCCGGCCGGCCCTTCAGCGGCGTGGCGGCCAACCGGGTGCACGGCATCTTCATCACCTCCGCAGCGCTGCGCTTCGGCGTGCGGGTGGGCGCGGGGTCGCCGCTGGCGGAGGTGGTGGCCAAGGGCGAGCAGGACTTCCGCCGCAGCCTGGTCGTGGCCCTGGGCGCGCTGGCGCTGGGCGCGCTGGCCGCGGCCTTCGGCGCACGCCGGCTGGCCGCGCCGCTGCGCAGCCTGGCCGCCAGCGCCCGCGCCCAGGCCGCGGGCGACAACGACGCGCGGGCCGACGAGACCCTGCCCGGCGAATTCCACACGCTGGCGCGCGAGTTCAACGCCATGCTGGACGCGCGCAAGGCCGGCGAGGTCTCGCAGCGCGCACAGGCCGCGGCCGAAGCCGCCAGCGAGGCCAAGAGCGAATTCCTGGCCCACATGAGCCACGAGATCCGCACGCCGATGAACGCCATCGTCGGCCTCACCGAGCTCACGCTGCGCACGCCGCTGACGCCGCAGCAGGCCGGCTACCTGGGCAAGGCACGGCAGGCCGCGGACACCCTGCTGGCGCTGATCGACCGCATCCTGGATTTCTCGAAGATCGAGTCCGGCAAGCTGGAGCTGGACCGCAGCCCTTTCCTGCTGGACGAGGTGCTGGACCGCGTCACCGTCATCGTGGGCCACCGCGCGCAGGAGAAGGGGCTGGAGTTCCTGATCGGCGTGGCGCGCGAGGTGCCGCAGCAGCTGCTGGGCGATGGCCAGCGCCTGACCCAGGTGCTGGTGAACCTGTGCGGCAACGCGGTGAAGTTCACCGAGCGCGGCGAGGTGGTGCTGATGGTGAGCTGCAGCGCGGCCGACGCTTCGCAGGCCACGCTGCGCTTCTCGGTGCGCGACACCGGCATCGGCATCTCCGCCGAGCACCAGGCGCGGCTGTTCCAGCCCTTCACGCAGGCCGACGCGTCCACCGCGCGCCGCTTCGGCGGCAGCGGCCTGGGCCTGGTCATCAGCCGCCAGCTGGTCGAACTGATGGGCGGCCACCTGGCGCTGCGCAGCGAGCCCGGCCACGGCAGCGAGTTCATCTTCGACGCCCGGTTCGGCCGCGCCACCGGCGCCCTGCCCGCCGCGGCGGCCGGCGCGCCAACGGGCACGGTGGCCGGCCTGCACGTGCTGGTGGTGGACGACAGCGCCACCGCGCGTGAACTGCTGGTGGACCAGCTGCAGGCGCTGGGCTGCAGTGCCGAGGCGCTGCCTTCCGCCGACGCGGCCCTGCAGCGCCTGGACGACACCGCCCGGCCCACGCCGGACCTGGTGCTGCTGGACTGGCGCATGCCCGAGGTGGACGGGCTGGAAGCCGCCCGCCGCATCCAGGCACGGCCAGCGCCGGCGCCTAAGCTGGTGCTGGTCACGGCCTATGGCGACGACGCCATCGCGCAGCGCGCCCGCGAGCAGGGCCTGGACGCCTGCCTGGCCAAGCCGGTGAGCGCGTCCACGCTGCTGGACACGATCCAGCGCGTGCTGGGGCGCGCGCCCGCGGCCGCGCCGCGCGCCGGCGCCGCCGAGCCGGCCGACGACCCCGCCGTCCTGGCCACGCTGCGCGGCCGGCG
>CBIHPZ010000023.1:0-15738 GCA_966211865.1 uncultured Aquabacterium sp. | reverse complement strand
ACACCTTCATCGCCACCAGTGCGCTGCACATGGAGAAGAAGCTGCGGATGACGCCCGAGCAGGTGTACGACCAGGCGAAGCTGGCCGTGCGCTTTGCGCGTAATCTGTGCGGAGACATCGAGTTCTCACCGGAAGATGGCTACCGGTCCGATCCGGATTTCCTGTGCCGCGTGCTGGAAGCCGTGATCGACGAAGGCGCGACGACGCTCAACATCCCCGACACCGTCGGCTACGCGATTCCCGAGTTGTACGGCAACTTCATCCGGCAGCTGCGGGAACGGATCCCGAACTCCGACAAGGCCATCTGGTCGGTGCACTGCCACAACGACCTCGGCATGGCGGTGGCCAATTCGCTGGCCGGCGTGAAGATCGGCGGTGCGCGCCAGGTGGAGTGCACGATCAACGGCTTGGGTGAGCGGGCGGGCAACTGCTCGCTGGAAGAGGTGGTGATGGCGGTGCGCACGCGCCGTGACCACTTCGGCCTGGAGCTGGGCATCGACACGACGCAGATCGTGGCCGCGTCGCGCATGGTCAGCCAGACCACCGGCTTCGTGGTGCAGCCGAACAAGGCGGTGGTGGGGGCGAATGCCTTCGCACATGCCTCCGGCATCCACCAGGACGGCGTGCTGAAGGCGCGCGACACCTACGAGATCATGCGCGCCGAGGACGTGGGCTGGACGGCGAACAAGATCGTCCTGGGCAAGCTCTCAGGCCGCAATGCGTTCAAGCAGCGCTTGCAGGAGCTGGGCATCGAGCTGGAGTCGGAAACGGAGGTCAATGCGGCGTTTGCCCGCTTCAAGGACCTGGCCGACCGCAAGAGCGAGATCTTCGACGAGGACATCCTGGCGCTGGTGGGCGACGAGAGCGTCACATCCGAGCGCGAGCACTACCGCCTGCTGTCGCTGAGCCAGCGCAGTGAAACCGGCGAGCGGCCGCATGCCGCCGTGGTGTTCGCCGCCGGCGAGCAGGAATTCCGCGCCGACAGCGACGGGAATGGCCCGGTGGATGCGAGTCTCAAGGCCATCGAATCGAAAGTGCAAAGTGGCGCGGAACTGGTGCTCTATTCGGTCAATGCCATCACCAGTGGAAGCACAGAATCACAGGGAGAGGTCACCGTGCGCCTTCAGCACAGTGGCCGGGTCGTCAATGGGGTGGGCGCGGATCCGGACATCGTTGTCGCGTCAGCCAAGGCGTACCTCTCTGCGTTGAACAAGTTGCACGCCAACCTCGATCGGGTGGCAGCACAAGGGTAAACCCAGAGATGCCTTGAGAAACCCCGCGCAAGTTTTTGATCTTGCGCGGTTTTTTTCATCCATCTACACTGAGCGCCGTCGGATCCCAGCCTCTTGCGTGGTGTCGTAATGAAGAAATTGCTGTCTGCGCTGTTGGTGGGTATGGGCCTGGTGCTGGTTGCGGCTGCGCCAGCACAAGCGGGCGAACGTTCGAAGTCGGCGCGCAAGTCCGCCACCTCGGTCAAGTACGTCGTCCGCAAGCACGCCGCCAGCGTCCGCGCCCCTGTGCGCAAGGCCGTGGCGCGTGTCGAGGCCGCACCAGTCCGTCCCTCCATGGGGCAGATGCTGGGCCTGCACAACGAAGAAGACGCCCTCGAACTCAAGTCCAGCGTGGCGCTGGTTGTCGACCAGGACACGAATGAGGTCCTGTTCAGCAAGAACCCCCAGGCAGTCCTGCCGATCGCTTCGATCACCAAGCTGATGACTGGCCTGGTCGTGACCGAAGCCCATCAGCCGATGGACGAGGTGCTGACGATCACCCAAGACGACATCGACACCGAGAAGGGCAGCCATTCGCGCCTGGCGGTCGGCACGCAACTCACGCGCGGCGAAATGCTCCACCTTGCTCTGATGTCGTCCGAGAACCGCGCGGCCAATGCGCTGGGTCGGAATTACCCCGGCGGCCTGGCGGCTGCGATTGCCGCGATGAACCAGAAGGCGATCCAGTTGGGCATGCGCGATACGCACTACGTCGAGCCGACGGGTCTGTCGAGCAAGAACCAGTCGAGCGCGCGTGATTTGGCTTTGCTGGTTCGCGAGGCCTTCCAGTTCCCGGTGCTGCGTGAGCTCACGACGTCGCAGCAAGCGCAAGTGGCTGTGGGCAAGCGGTTGATGCAGTTCCGCAATACCAATGGCCTGGTGCGCAATCCTGAATGGGAAATCGGCCTGCAGAAGACGGGCTACATCTCCGAGGCCGGCCGTTGCCTGGTGATGCAGGCCCAGCTGGCTGGGCGCAAGCTGATCATGGTGTTGCTGGATTCGGCGGGCAAGTACTCCCGCATTGGCGATGCCGAGCGCATCCGCAAGTGGCTGAACCAGGCGGGTGTCGGGGCGACGCATACCGCCATGCCGCGCGCGGCAGGCACCTGAGTAAGTCGGTCCGGCACTTGTCAACGAAAACGCCGCCCTCGGGCGGCGTTTCCCATTCAGCGTTCGAACTTCAGGCGCGGTGGCCCAGGGCTGCAGAGATCTGCGCCGCCGTCGATCGCACGCGATCGGTCCATGATTCTTCCAGCCGATCAGCCGGCGCCGAGATCGAGAGGCCAGCGACCAGCTTGCCCTGGTCGTCGAAGATGCCTGCTGCCATGCAGCGCACGCCCAGCTCCAGTTCTTCGTCGTCGCGGGCGATGTGCGTGTGGCGCACCTGGCCGAGCTCGCGCTCCAAGCGCGCCAGGTCGGTGATGCTGTTGCGGGTGTGACCAGACAGGCCGGTGCGCGTGGCGTAGGCGCGCACGCGCTGCGGGTCATCGTGGGCGAGGAAGAGCTTGCCCACGGACGTCAAGTGCAAAGGCGCCCGCCCCCCGACCGCACGGACCACCTGCATGCCGGAGCGCTCGCTGTAGGTGCGTTCGATGTAGACGATCTCGTCGCCCTGCCTGACGGACAAGTTCACCGGTTGATGGGTCAGTTTGTGCAACTCGCGCATGGGGGCCAGGGCCGCATCGCGCACGTCCAGCCGGGCCTTGACCAGGTTGCCGAGTTCCAGCAGACGCATGCCCAACCGGTAGCTGCCTGCTTCCGGCCGGTCGACGAACCGACCCAGGGCAAGGTCGTTCAGGATGCGGTGGGCGGTGGACGGGTGCAGCCCCGTGCGTTCGCTCAGTTCCTTGAGCGATACGGGGTCCTGGTGGGCGGCCAGGGCATCCAGCAGCGCAAACATGCGCTCGATGACCTGGATCGCCGGCTGGTGTGCTTCTTTCCTGGTCGACATGGGGCGGTTTCCTCGGAGACGCTGCCATTTTTGCATGGCGAAACGGCCTCCGGCGATGTGGAGGCGGGATCCCCCAATTCAGCAGCGATGTGCCTTGTTGCTCACGGCGCGTGCAGCGCTGCGACTGCGGCTTCTGCCGAGCGCACGGCCCCTTCCAGCGTGGCGGGATATGGACCGGCAACGAAGTCCGCGGCGGCCAGCAGGCCTGGAGCGATGACGGCTGGTGGGCGTGCCAATCCCGGGGTGCAGGCGAACGTGGCACGTTGTTCGGCTGCGGCGTGCAGCAGCACCTGCCCGTCCGGAAAATTGAAGTGGGCCGGGAAGTGCTTCCGGGCTTGGCCGATCATGGCCCGGGCGGCTGCGTCCAAGCCCCGGTCAACCCACGGCGCCGCGCCGCTGGCCACGAGCGCCATTGTTCCCGCGGGCCGGCCCAGGGCGCCCAGGTCGAACATGAACTGCGCCGGCGCGGACGGCCCCGTGTCCAGCGCCAGCATGGGCGATTTCAGCCGCAGCCCACCCGCCGCCGCGACATAGGCGGTGATGATGGGCTCGTACCGCAACTCGCTGGCCTGTCGGCTCCAGCCGGGGGCGATCGACGCGGTGAGTCGCGCGGCCTCCTGGGCGGAGCAGGCCAGCACCACGGCGTCGAAGGCCTGACCGTCGACGATCCAGGCGCCGGAGTCGCCTTTCGCAATGGCCATCACCCGCACACCGGTGCGCAGCGCGGCGCCGCGCGAAGACAGCCAGGCCGCCGCCGGGGAGGGCAGCAGGTCGCTCAGCGGGCGACAAGGCAGCAGCAGATCGGCCCCGCCGGGGCCGCTGAAGAGGGCGTCGCGCAGCACGCGCAGGAAGACAGCGGCGCTCGCCTGCGGCATGGGGGTGTTCAGCGCGGCGACGCACAGCGGTTCGACCAGGTCGCGAAGGACAGCCGACGGCAGTTGCCGGCACAGCATGCTGACGGTGGCCCTTTCATCGCAGCGGAAACCCTGCAGGCCCCACGCAGTGGCAGCCTTCAGCAGGTGCAGGCGATTGCCCCAGGACCAGCCGCGAGCCGCCAGAACGCCGCGGGCGAAGGCCATCACCGGTGACCCGGTGGGCAGCGTCAGGCCGCGCCCATCTGCATGGCGAAGGTCCAGTGGCAGGCGGCGCAACACGCGTGCCGGGTCGGCGCCAACGGTGGCCATGAGGGCCAGGGTGCGCGTGTAGGCGCCAATCAGGATGTGCTGCCCGTTGTCGAATTCGCCCGCGCGCGTGTTCACGCTGCGGGCTCGTCCGCCGGCATGCCTGGCCATTTCCAGCACGGTCACCTGGTGCCCCTGCTCGGTGGCGCGCACGGCAGCGGCCAGGCCGGCCCAGCCGGCGCCGACGATCGCCACCCGCCGCGACGCGACCACGCCCTAACGCCCGCGCCAGTTCGTGCGCAGCGCAATCCACAGCTTGCGCATGGGCGTCAGCGACGTGCGCTGGTGCAGCACCTGGAAGCCATCGGCCTCGATCTCGCGCAGCAAGGCGCGGTAGATGTTGGCCATCATCAGGCCCGGCTTCTGCGGCCGGCGGTCGGCATCGGGCAGCAGCGCCAGCGCTTCGTCGTAGCAGCGGTGGGCCCGTTCGGCCTGGAAGCGCATCAGCGCCTGAAAGCGGTCGCTGTAGCCCCACGGGCGTTCGCGCTTCAGGATCTCGTGCGCCTTGACGTCGAACTGCTGAAGCTCGGAGATGGGCAGGTAGATGCGGCCGCGGCGCGCGTCGTCGCCCACGTCGCGGATGATGTTGGTGAGCTGCAGCGCCAGTCCCAGCTTGTGGGCGTAGGCAATGGTGTTCTCGTGCGTGCGGCCGAAGATGTTCGCGGCCACCTCGCCAACGACCCCGGCGACCAGGTGGCAATAACGCGCCAAGGACGCGTAGTCAAGATAGCGCGTCTGCTCGAGGTCCATCTGGCAGCCGTCGATCACCGACTGCAGGTGCACGGGCGTGATGCCGTACCGGGAAGCCAGCGGCGCCAGCGCCTGTGTGGCCGGGTGGGTGGGCTGGCCGTCAAAGGCGGCCTTGACCTCCTGGCGCCACCAGGCCAGCTTGGCCGCTGCCACGGACGGGTCGCGCATCTCGTCGACCACATCGTCCACCTCGCGGCAGAAGGCGTAGAAGGCGGTGATGGCGGCCCGGCGCTCCGGCGGCAGGAAGAGGAACGCGTAGTAGAACGACGAGCCGCTGGCCGCAGCCTTCTCCTGCACGTACTGTTCGGGCGTCATCGCGACACCTCGGCGGCCAGGCGGGCGGTGCCGGGGCGCATCCTGATAGCGCGCCATGTGAGCGGCAGTGCGTCACGGCCCGTGATCGTCGGGCGATGCGACATGGTTCGGTGTTGCATCTCGGCGATTTTCTCAAGGATGCGCAGGCCGCCCTGGACCACCAGCCGCAGTTCCCAGCCGACGCGGCCGGGCAGCCGGCAGGCGAGCGGCGCGCCTTGCTGCATCAGGTCGCCGGCCCAGGCGCAGAGCTGGCGCAACAGGGCCTGGGTGGCGGAGGTGTCATGACCGGCGACCAGGTCGGACAAGCACAGGCCGTGGGCAGCGGCGTCCCGTGCCGGAAAGTAGCAGCGGCCGCGGCGGAGGTCCACGCTGGGGTCCTGCCAGAAATTGATGAGCTGCAGGGCGCTGCAGATGGCATCGGACTGGCGCAGCGACTCGGCATCGTCGATGCGGTACAGGGCGAGCAGCAGCCGGCCAATTGGGTTCGCGGAACGGCGGCAGTAGTCCAGCAACGCCTCGCGGTCGGCGTACAGCGGGTTGCTGCAATCCTGGCTGAAGGCGTCGAGCAGGTCGTCGAACGGAGCCTGGGGCAACCCGTGGTGGCGTGCAGCTGGGATCAGGTCGGCGAAGACCTCGGGCCAATCGGCCGCGGGCTGGCCGTGCCAGGCCGCGTGCAGTGCTTGGCGGTAGCGTTGCAGGGCCTCAAGGCGCTGGGCGGGGGCCGCATCGCCCTCGTCCGCCAGGTCGTCGGCCGTGCGCGCAAAACGGTAGATGGCGCGCACCGCCGGCCGCAGCGGCGCAGGGCACAGCAGGGAGGCCACGGGAAAGTTTTCATAGTGTCCGACGCTCACCGGCGCGATTGTGACTGGGCCACAAGGGTCGCCGGACGGTTGCGGGCGAGCATCCGGACGGGCTGCGAAAGGGGGTGATTCGCAGGTGTTTCGCCCCGATCCGGGTTTGACAAGCGCTGGATGCCCTGTCTATATTACTGACCGGTCAGTCAGTAACTACACAGCGCCGCCGTTGACCGCGCGGAGCCAACCGAGCACCCCACCCATGCGCTCCATCACCGCTTCTTCGTTCGCCCTGGTGATCTTCCTGGCCGCCTGCTCCAAGGCGCCGCCAGCCGAAGAACCTGTCCGTGCCGTGCGCACGCAGGTCGTGGGCGTGGGCAGCGCTGCCGTCATCCATGAATACGCGGCCGAGGTCAAGGCGCGCACCGAATCGAAGCTCGGCTTCCGGGTTGGCGGCAAGCTGGTGCGACGACTCGTCGAGGCAGGGGACGTGGTGAAGGCCGGCCAGACGCTGGCACACCTGGACGGCCAAGACCTGAAGCTCGGCCAGGACGCTGCTCAGGCCGCCTGGGCCGCCGCGCGTGCCAACCTGGAATGGAGCGAGGCGGAATTCAAGCGCTACCGCGAGCTGCGCGACCAAGGTTTCATCAGCAGCGCTGAACTGGACCGGCGGGAAGCCGCGCTGAAGTCGGCGCGCGCCCAGTCGGACCAGCTGCGCGCGCAGGCCAACGTCCAGGGCAACCAGGCCGCCTACGCCGTCCTGACCGCCGATGCGGCCGGCGTGGTCACCGCCGTGGACGTTGAACCGGGTGCCGTCGTGCAGGCGGGCACGACGGTGCTTCGCGTCGCACACGATGGCCCGCGGGACGTCGTGTTCCAGATTCCCGAGGACCGCGTTGACACCATGCGCGCCTTCCTGGGCAAGCCCGGTGCCTTGAAGGTGAAGCTCTGGGGCAACGAGGAACTGATTCCTGCAACGCTGCGCGAAGTTGGGGCCGCGGCCGACCCCGTGACGCGAACATTCGCGGTGAAGGCGGACATTGGCCAAGCGCCGGTGCGCATCGGACAGACCGCACGGGTGATCATGCAGGCTGGGGCCCGCGAAGGCGCGATCCGGCTGCCGCTGGCGGCGGTGTTCGAACAGCAGGGGCGTTCGACGGTGTGGGTGCTCGACCGTCAGGCGATGACGGTGTCGGCTCGTCCGGTGATGATCGCCGGCGCGGAGGGCAATCTCGTCGTGGTCGCCGGGGGGCTTTCCGCGGGGCAGACCATCGTCACCGCCGGTGTCCATGCCTTGACGCCGGGCCAGCGCGTGAAGCTCTACGCCGAGCCTGGCGCAACGAGTGCCAGTGGGGCGGCGGCGTCCGTGCCTGTGGGCGGACTTGCGGCGACGACCGCAGCAACCGCTTCACTGCGCTAAGCCGGGAGCCCTTGAATGTCGACAGTCACCCCGGCGCTGCCCGCGCCCGCTTCGCGCTTCAACATCTCGCGCTGGGCGCTGGAGCATCCGGCGCTCACGCGCTACCTGATGGTCGTGTTGATGGTGCTGGGCTTCGCGGCGTATTTCCAGCTCGGCCAGGACGAAGACCCGCCGTTCACCTTCCGAGTGATGGTCGTGCAAGCGTTCTGGCCGGGAGCCAGCGCACAGCAGGTGGCTGAACAGGTCACCGACAAGATCGAGCGCACGCTGCAGGAGGTGCCGCATGCCGACATCATCCGCAGTTACACCAAGCCCGGCGAGTCGCTGACGCTGCTGCAGATCCGCGACAGCGCCCCGCCGAAGGAGGTGCCCAACGTCTGGTACCAGGCGCGCAAACGCATCGGCGACATGCGAGGCACGCTGCCCTCAGGCGTGGTCGGCCCCTTCTTCAATGACGACTTCGGCGACGTCTACGGCAGCATCTACGCGCTGTCGGCCGACGGCTTCAGCGACGAGGAGTTGCGGGTGTTCGCTGAGAACATCCGTTCTCAGCTGCTCCGTGTGCCGTACGTGGCCAAGGTGGAGGTCTTCGGCGCACAGCCGGAGAAGATCTTCGTCGAGGTGTCCCAGAAGCGGCTGGCGCAACTGGGTCTGGACATGAACCAGGTGCTGGGGCAATTGGCAGCGCAGAACGCCGTGGAAGCCGCCGGCGTCCTCGATGCAGGCTCACAAAACCTGCAGATCCGCGTCGCGGGTGCCTTCAGGTCGGTGGCCGAACTGGAACAGCTGCCCATCCGCGGCGTCAACCCCGCCAGTGGCCAGGCCAGTGCGTTGAAGCTCTCCGACATCGCCCAGGTGCGCCGAGGTTATTCGGACCCACCCGCTGTGAAGGTGCGCCACCAGGGCAAGCAGGTCATCGCGCTGGGCATCTCGATGGCCAAGGGCGGCGACATCATCGCCCTGGGCGAAGCACTGAAGGCGCGCGCTGCTGCGATCCGCGCCGAACTGCCCGCCGGCATCAGCCTGCAGCAGGTGCAGGATCAGCCTGAGGCGGTTTCGCGCTCTGTAGGTGAATTCGTGCGCGTGCTGATCGAGGCGGTGATCGTCGTGCTGGCGGTCAGTTTCATCAGCCTGGGCCTGCACACGCGGCCGCTGCGCATCGACGTGCGGCCGGGCCTCGTGGTGGCCATCACGATTCCGCTGGTGCTGGCCATCACCTTCGTCACGATGTTCTATTGGGGCGTCGGCCTGCACAAGATCTCGCTCGGCTCGCTGATCATCGCGCTGGGCCTGCTGGTGGACGACGCGATCATTGCGGTGGAGATGATGGTGCGCAAGCTCGAGGAGGGCTACGACAAGATGCGCGCCGCGACCTTCGCGTACGAGGCGACTTCGATGCCGATGCTGACCGGCACGCTGATCACCGCGGCAGGCTTCCTGCCCATCGGCCTGGCCAAGTCGACCACCGGCGAATACACCTTCGCCATCTTCGCGGTCACCTCGGCGGCGCTGGTCATCTCCTGGCTCGTGTCCGTGTACTTCGTGCCTTACCTTGGGGCGTGGCTGCTGAACACGCGCAGCCAGTCCGGCGGAGAGGCGCATGAGTTGTTCGACACACCGTTCTACAGCCGTTTCCGCCGCCTGGTGAACTGGTGCGTGGAGCACCGCTGGATCACCATCGGCCTGACGCTGGGCCTGTTCGCGGCCGGCATCGCGGGCATGGGCAAGGTGCAGCAGCAGTTCTTCCCCGACTCCAGCCGGCCCGAAGTGCTGGTGGACCTCTGGCTGCCCGAGGGTTCAACACTGCGCGAGAGCGAGCAGATCTCCAAGCGCTTCGAGGCCCGCCTGATGAAGGAGCCCGGCATCGAGAGCGTGACCAGCTGGGTGGGCAGCGGCGTGCCGCGCTTCTACCTGCCGCTGGACCAGATCTTCCCGCAGACCAACGTCAGCCAGACCATCCTGCTGCCCAAGGACCTGGCCACCCGCGAACGCCTGCGCAAGAGCCTGCCGGCGCTGCTGGCGACCGAATTCCCCGAGGTGAGAAGCCGCGTCAAGCTGCTGCCCAATGGGCCGCCGGTGCCGTACCCCGTGCAGTTCCGCGTGGTGGGAACCGATGCCAAGCAAGTCCGACAGTGGGCCGACCAGGCCAAGGAAATCCTGCGCGCCAACCCGAACATGCGCGGCGTCAACGACAACTGGAACGAGCAGGTGAAGGCCTTGCGCCTGGACATCGACCAGGACAAGGCGCGGGCCTTGGGAGTCAGCAGCCAAAGCGTGGCGCAGTCGTCTCGCACCGGCTTGACCGGCGTGACGGTGGGCCAGTACCGCGAGGGCGACAAGCTGATCGACATCGTGCTGCGCCAGCCCGCGGAAGACCGCAACGCCATCACCGACATCGCCGAAGGCTATCTGCCGACGACCAGTGGCCGCGCTGTGCCGATGCTGCAGGTGGCGAAGGTGGAAGTGGGCTGGGAACCCGGCGTGCTGTGGCGCGAAGGGCGCAAGTACGCGGTGACGGTGCAGGGCGACGTTGCAGAAGGCATGCAGGGACCGACGGTGACGAAGCAGGTCTGGCCGCAGCTGGCGGAATTGCAGAAGCGCATGCCGGCCGACTACGGCATCGAGGTGGCCGGTGCGCAGGCCGAAAGCAGCAAGGGCACGGGCTCGATCGCCGCGGGCGTACCGGTGATGCTGTTCATCATCTTCACGCTGTTGATGCTGCAGCTGCAGAGCTTCTCGCGCGCCATGCTGGTCTTCCTGACCGGCCCGCTGGGCCTGGCCGGCATTGCGGCGGCGCTGCTGCTGCTGGACCGGCCCTTTGGCTTCGTCGCGCTGCTGGGCGTCATCGCGCTGATGGGCATGATCATGCGCAACTCCGTCATCCTGATCGACCAGATCGAGCAGGACCGGGCCAAGGGCGTGGCCACCTGGGACGCCGTGGTCGAAGCCGCGGTGCGCCGCTTCCGCCCCATCGTGCTGACAGCCGCGGCAGCGGTGCTGGCGATGATTCCGCTGACGCGCAGCGTGTTCTGGGGGCCGATGGCGGTCGCCATCATGGGCGGGCTGATCGTGGCGACGGCGCTCACCTTGCTGGCGCTGCCCGCGATGTACGCCGCATGGTTCCGCGTCAAGCGGCATGACCCGGCCGCCGCGGGGGCCGCACACGGCTAGAATCCGCGGTTTACCGGATCGCTACAAGGGGCGCCGGCCGAGCCGGCGCCCCTTTCTTTCGACCACGCGGCCGGTGTCGCCTTCGGGTGATGCCGGACGCGTGGCCCCAATGAAGGCGCGCGGGTGGCGAAATTGGTAGACGCACCAGGTTTAGGTCCTGACGCCTTCACGGGCGTGCCGGTTCGAGTCCGGCCCCGCGCACCAGATCCCCTTATTGCTGAAGAGTCCCATCATGGCCGTGACTGTTGAAACCCTCGAGAAGCTGGAACGCCGCATCACCCTGGTGATCCCGGCCAACGACATCAATGCCGAAGTCGAAAGCCGGCTGAAGAAGCTGTCGCGCACCGTCAAGGCCGATGGCTTCCGCCCCGGCAAGGTGCCGATGTCGGTCGTGGCCCAGCGCTACGGCTACTCGGTGCAGTACGAGGTGATGAACGACAAGGTCGGCCAGGCCTTCAACAGCGCCGCCAACGAGGCCCAGCTGCGCGTGGCCGGCATGCCCAAGATCACGCAGAAGGAAGAAGCGCCCGAGGGCCAGCTGGCTTTCGACGCCACCTTCGAGGTCTACCCTGAAGTGAAGCTGGGCGACCTGGCCTCTACCGAGGTCGAACGCATCACCAGCGAGGTGACCGATGCCGCGATCGACCGCACGGTCGAGATCCTGCGCAAGCAGCGCCGCACCTTCGCCCAGCGCCCGGCTGCCGAGGGCGCCGCCGAGGGTGACCGCGTCACGATCGACTTCGAAGGCAAGATCGACGGCGAACCCTTCGCCGGCGGCAAGGCCGAGGGCTTCCAGTTCCTGATCGGCGAAGGCCAGATGCTGGAGCAGTTCGACAAGGCCGTGCGCGGCATGAAGGTCGGCGAATCCAAGACCTTCCCGCTGCAGTTCCCCGAGGACTATCACGGCAAGGACGTGGCCGGCAAGGAAGCCGATTTCCTGGTCACGATGAAGAAGATCGAGGCGCAGAACCTGCCTGAGATCGACGAGGCCTTCGTGAAGTCGCTCGGCATTGCCGACGGCACCGTTGAAGCGATGCGCGCCGACGTGCGCAAGAACCTCGAGCGCGAGATCAAGTTCCGCGTGCTGGCCCGCAACAAGGCCGCCGCGATGGACGCGCTGGTGAAGGTCGCCGAGCTGGAAGTGCCCAAGGCCCTGGTCGACAACGAAGTCGAGCGCATGGGCGAAGCCGCCCGCGAAGACCTGAAGCAGCGCGGCGTCAAGGATGCCGACAAGCAGCCCATTCCTGCCGACATGCTGCAGCTTTTCCGCCCGCAGGCCGAGCGCCGCGTGCGCCTGGGCCTGGTCGTCGCCGAACTCGTGCGTGCCAACAACCTGCAGGCCAAGCCCGAGCAGCTGCAGGCGCACATCGAAGAGATGTCGCAGAGCTACGAAAAGCCGGCCGAAGTGATGCGCTGGTACCTGTCCGACCGCCAGCGCATGGCCGAGGTCGAGGCGGTGGTCATCGAGAACAACGTCACGCAATTCGTCCTCGGCCAGGCCAAGGTCGTCGACAAGGCGCTGCCCTTCGACGAGTTGATGACGGCCTGATCGTCCCCATCTGCTCTCGCACCTGCCGGCGAACCGGCTCGGGCGCGCAGCATCAAGGAAACAGGGCGCCCGACGGCGCCCTTTTTCGTGGCCTTCGAGGCCAAAGCCCGCGGGCCATAATCCCGCCGATTCTTCCTTCGAGGTCATTCATGAGTGCTTTGGAGACGCAAGCCCTGGGCCTGGTGCCCATGGTCATCGAGCAATCCGGTCGCGGAGAGCGTGCGTACGACATCTACAGCCGCTTGCTGCGCGAGCGGATCGTGTTCCTGGTGGGCCCGGTGAACGACGCCACGGCGAACCTGGTGGTCGCCCAGCTGCTCTTCCTCGAGAGCGAGAACCCCGACAAGGACATCTTCCTGTACATCAACTCCCCCGGCGGCAGCGTCTCGGCGGGCCTGTCGATCTACGACACCATGCAGTTCATCAAGCCGGACGTCTCCACGCTGTGCATGGGCATGGCGGCCAGCATGGGCTCGTTCCTGCTGATGGCCGGGGCCAAGGGCAAGCGCGCCGCGCTGCCCAACTCGAAGGTGATGATCCACCAGCCGTCCGGCGGTGCGCAGGGCCAGGCGACGGACATCGAGATCCACGCCCGCGAGATCCTCAAGACCCGCGAGCAGCTGAACCGCATCTATGCTGAGCGCACCGGCCAGACGCTGGAGAAGATCACGGCCGACATGGAGCGCGACTTCTACATGTCGCCCGACGAGGCCAAGGCGTACGGCCTGATCGACCAGGTGCTGACCACGCGCGCCGGCTGAACGGCGTTGCTGCCGAGGCGCCCGCGGGCGCCTCGGCTCCGCCCTTGAAGCAACTGCTTTCCCCCTCCTGAAACCGCACCCATTTCCAGGAAATGGCGCTCGGGCAGTTGGACTATCATTGATTCGAACCTCCCCGCACCACCCCTCGTAATCCATGGCCGACAAGAAGGGCGCCTCTGGCGAAAAAGTCCTGTACTGCAGCTTCTGCGGCAAGAGCCAGCACGAGGTCAAGAAGCTCATTGCCGGCCCGTCGGTCTTCATTTGCGACGAGTGCATCGAGCTGTGCAACGACATCATCCGCGACGAATCCCCCACTGAGGGCGCCGCGGCCAAGACCTCCCGCTCTGACCTGCCGTCTCCGGCGGAGATCAAGGGCAGCCTCGACCAGTACGTCATTGGCCAGGACACGGCCAAGCGCACCCTGGCCGTTGCGGTCTACAACCACTACAAGCGCCTGAAGCACATGGGCGGCGGCGGCAAGGAAGAGGTGGAGCTCACCAAGAGCAACATCCTCCTGATCGGCCCCACCGGCTCGGGCAAGACGCTGCTGGCACAAACGCTGGCGCGCCTGCTGAACGTACCGTTCGTGATCGCGGATGCGACGACGCTGACGGAAGCCGGCTACGTCGGTGAGGACGTCGAGAACATCATCCAGAAGCTGCTGCAGAACTGCAACTACGACGTCGAGCGGGCGCAGCGCGGCATCGTCTACATCGACGAGATCGACAAGATCTCGCGCAAGGCCGACAACCCCTCCATTACGCGCGACGTGTCGGGTGAGGGCGTGCAGCAGGCACTGCTGAAATTGATCGAAGGCACGATGGCGTCCGTACCGCCGCAGGGCGGCCGCAAGCACCCGAACCAGGACTTCCTGCAGATCGACACGACCAACATCCTGTTCATCTGCGGCGGTGCCTTCGACGGCCTCGAGAAGGTCATCCAGAACCGTACCGAGAAGTCAGGCATCGGTTTCGCCGCATCGGTGCACAGCAAGTCCGAGAAGCGGGCCGCCGATCTGTTCCGCGAGGCCGAGCCGGAAGACTTGATCAAGTTCGGCCTGATTCCCGAACTGGTGGGCCGCCTGCCGGTGGTCGCGACGCTCGGCGAACTGACCGAGGAGGCGCTGGTCCGCATCCTGACCGAGCCGCGCAATGCGCTGGTGAAGCAGTACCAGAAGCTGTTCGGCATGGACGGCGTCGAGCTGGAGATCCGCCCGTCGGCGCTGGCCGCCATCGCGCGCAAGGCGCTGCAGCGCAAGACGGGCGCGCGCGGCTTGCGCTCGATCATGGAGCACTCACTGATCGACACGATGTTCGACCTGCCGACGCTGGATGGCGTGGCGAAGGTCGTGATCGACGACCACATCGTCGAAGAAGGGGCCAAGCCCTTGCTGGTCTACCGAGAGCAGAAGGCCAGCGCCTGAACTGCCTGATCTTCGTCCGGGCTCGACGGGCCGCCGCCCCGCCCGTCGTTTCCCTTGCATTCGATTGCTCGGGCCCCATGTCGGCCTGAGAAAGAGAGGTTCCATCCATGTCTGGACATCCTGTTCTCCCGCCGGACCCGATCACGCTGCCGCTGCTGCCGCTGCGCGACGTCGTCGTGTTCCCGCACATGGTCATCCCGTTGTTCGTCGGCCGCCCCAAGTCCATCAAGGCGCTTGAGGCGGCGATGGAGGCCGGCCGGCAGATCATGCTGGTGGCCCAGAAGGCTGCTGGCAAGGACGAGCCGAAGCCTGAGGACATGTTCGAGATTGGCTGTGTCTCGAGCATCCTGCAGATGCTGAAGCTGCCCGACGGCACCGTGAAGGTGCTGGTCGAAGGTGTGCAGCGCGCCGAAACGCGCGAGATCCACGACAACGGCGAGCACTTCACCGCCGAAGTGGCTCCGGTACAGCCCACCGGCCAGCCGTCGCCCGAGGTCGAAGCGCTGCGCCGTGCCGTGACGCAGCAGTTCGACCAGTACGTCAAGCTGAACAAGAAGATCCCGCCCGAGATCCTGACCTCGATCGCCGGGATCGACGATCCGGGCCGCCTGGCGGACACCATCGCGGCGCACCTGCCGCTGAAGCTCGAAGCCAAGCAGTCGGTGCTCGACCTGTTCGAAGTGGCCAAGCGGCTCGAGAAGCTGCTGGAGTTGCTCGAGCACGAGGTCGACATCCTGCAGGTCGAGAAGCGCATCCGTGGCCGCGTCAAGCGCCAGATGGAGAAGAGCCAGCGCGAGTACTACCTGAACGAGCAGGTCAAGGCCATCCAGAAGGAACTGGGCGACGGCGAGGAAGGTGCCGACCTCGAGGAGCTCGAGAAGAAGATCAAGGCCGCGCGCATGAGCAAGGAAGCGCGCAAGAAGGCCGAGGCCGAGCTGAAGAAGCTGAAGCTGATGTCGCCGATGTCGGCCGAGGCCACCGTCGTGCGCAACTTCATCGACACGCTGGTCGGCCTGCCCTGGAGCAAGAAGAGCAAGATCAAGCACGACCTGCCGCTGGCCGAGGAGGTCCTCAACGAGGACCACTACGGCCTGGAGAAGGTCAAGGAACGCATCCTCGAGTACCTCGCGGTGCAGCAGCGCGTCGACAAGG